>CAYJFV010000304.1:0-2208 GCA_964369275.1 uncultured Desulfovibrionaceae bacterium | reverse complement strand
TGCATTAGGGATTCTAAAGGGACTTAGTTCCTTTAGCCCTCGGAGAGAAAAAAATAATATTATATCTCTATTGATATATATATATATTTACTGTCGTATACTTGGTGCTTGCTGCATAATTCTTTTGGAGTGCGAAACAAAGTTACTTTTTCTGTTATTATTTTCTTTGCTGTGTAGGGTATTGAAAAGGTGAATAAAGGTTGTGCAAGCAATTTCTAAGCTATTATTCATTTCTTCATTTAAAGATATTTTGTGGTTTAGGTCTAGTATAATTGCACCGCGTTGTATACCATGAATATGCAAGGGATAGGAAACAATATAGCCATTTCCGGGTAATAGAGAGGAAAGTGAATATGTTTCAATAATATTTGTTCTACTAGAAAGAATTGACGGGTATTCTTCGTTTTGAACTTTATCTATATTATTAGTATACATTAGCTCAATATATTCTGAATTTTCGGTATTGCTTTTTGCTATTATTGGTTTAATAAAGGAATTTAAATATTTTTTCCATTCAATGCGTGAACTTATGTCATTTTCCATAATACCTAAATAATATTGTATATTAGAATAATCTTCATTCCAGTAAGCAACATGCATAGATTTTAGTGGGAAAACTTTTTCAAGTACGCTTCTTGAATTTATAAAAAGCTCTTCAAGTTTAGTGCAAGAGTATAGTTCTTTAGCAAATTCATTTATGAAATTTAGTGTATTTAAACAGTTATTATGTTTTTGTACTAAATTGATATATTTTGTTTTTTCTTTTGTGTAATTTTCAATAATATCTTTATTTATAAGTCTTTTTTGTAAATAATTAATTCTATCATTGTGATTTAATATATATTTTTCTATTTGCGTATCTAAACCAAAGTAGAGCATATTATATTGTAGAACTGAATTAAAAGGTGAAAAAGATAAATTTTCGTCTAAATCACTATCTTCTTTAACTAAAATAAGAGGTAAAAAATTACCTAGCCTAGTAAAAAAATCTTTATTATAAAATTCAAGCATTGATGAATGAATAAACATGAAGCAAAATAAAGATGATAATGATTCAACTATTTTAAATATCTGAAATTCATCAGAGCTATCTAATTGATATACTTTAGAATTATATTTTACAGCAGATTTATTAATTGCTGAATATAGTGTATTTTTAATGCCTAAGCTAAGTATTGCACTTTCTTGCATAATTTTTACTCCATGTAAATTTTTCCTATATTTAGGATTAAATTTATAGTTACATGGAATTATGCAATATATATGCCACTGTATATAGTTATTGCAGAATTGCCCCTGCTATTAATTCGCTTTTATAATTGTATACAGCAAGTATTTGCCCTGCGGCTGTTAACCCTTCGTCTTCTAAAAAAGTAACATGAAAAATATCTTCATTCTTATTGTATATTACTTTGGCAGGCATTAGTTTTTGCCTGAATCTAGTGCGAACAAAGAGTGTATTATTATTTTCTAAAAATGCATACCATTCTTCATAAGGAACAAAAAAATTAGCTGAATGGGCATAACATTCGTGTTGAATTAGTTCATTCTTTCCACCAACATACAAAATATTTTCTTCTTTGTTTCTTGTAATTACATATAAAGGTTCTTTCCATGCTATTCCAAGGCCTTTTCTTTGCCCTTCTGTGTAATGCCATAAACCTTTATGTATGTGCTTTTGTTTGTCAAATAACTTATTATCTTCACTACTTGCATTTTTTATAGCAAGTTTTACTTTACCTTGTTTTGGTAGTTGAATTTTGAATTTTTTCGCTTCATCTTCTATAAAATTTATGTGTAAGTCGTTTGGAACAAAGCAGATTTCTTGGCTTTCTTTTGGAATTGGAATTTCAATGTTTTCTTTTTCTAATGTTGCTCGAATATCATCTTTTTTTAGCATAGCTAATGGAAAAATAGCATTATTTAAAGCTTCTTTAGGAACTAAAGCTAAAAAATAAGATTGATCTTTTGTAAGGTCAAAGGCAGTTTTTAGAACTGAACCATGTATGTTTTCTTGTTTATTAACATAATGCCCCGTAGCTAAGTGGCTTGCACCAAGTTCTTTAGCTTTATCAAATAATAAGCCAAATTTAATATCTCTATTACAAATAGAGCATGGGTTTGGTGTTAGTAAATTTGCATGAGCATTAACAAATTGCTTTATTACTTTTTCTTGAAATTCTTGTTGAAAATCAACAATATAAAAAG
>CAYJFV010000303.1:0-2219 GCA_964369275.1 uncultured Desulfovibrionaceae bacterium | reverse complement strand
CCGCGTCTCCGTAGAAACCTTTATAGCAAACACCAACGTCAAAACTTACAATATCTCCCTCTTTAAGAATAACATCGTTTGAAGGGAAACCATGAATTATCTGTTCATTTACAGATATACATGTTGCGAAAGGAAAACCATACAAGCCTTTGAATGCAGGTCTTACTCCCATTTGCTGACACATTTTTACAACGATTTCTTCAAAAAACATAGTTGAAAGACCAGGCTTTACTTGGCTCATTAGTTCATCAAGTATGGTAGCTACCATACCGTTAGCTATTGCCATAGTTTCGATCTCATTATCGTTTTTTAGAAATACGCCGCGAAATTTTTTCACAATATTTTCCTATCTATAATATACAGTAAGAAAGTATACACATGGAAGTTATAAAACCTCCATGTGTTATTTATCTAGCTTTCTTGCTTTTATTCCCCATCAAACCTTCGTACTGACGTGAAATCATAGCACTTTCAACTTGCCCCATAAAGTCAATAGCAACACCTACTAGAATTAGTAAACTTGTACCACCAAAATAAAAAGGAACATTGAATTGTGCAATTAAAAGCATTGGAAGAATAGAAATTATTGAAATGTATACACCGCCCCACAAAGTTAATCGTGATAAAACGGTATCTAAATATTCTTGAGTTTTTTCACCTGGACGAATACCAGGTACAAAACCACCAGACTTTTTCAAGTTTTCTGAAATCTCTTTAGGATCAAAAATAATCGCTGTATAAAAATAACAGAAGAAGAAAATAAGCCCAACAAAAAGAATATTATAAACTATTGAAGTAGGTTGGAACATTGAAACCAATGTTTGAACCCAAGTTGCTTGTGAAAAACCACCAACTGTTGCAGGGAACATTAATAATGATTGTGCAAAAATAGGAGGGATAACACCAGCGGTGTTAATTTTTAAAGGAAGATGAGTAGATTGCCCACCATACATTTTATTGCCAACTTGACGTTTAGCATATTGTATAGGAACACGTCTTTGTGCTCTTTCCATAAAGACAATGCCTACCATAACAGCAATCATCATCACTACTACAAACAGAGCTAAAAGAACATTCATATCACCAGCAAGAATAAGTTGGAAAGAACGATACAACGCTCCTGGAATACCAACTACGATACCAGAGAAGATAATCAATGAAATACCGTTACCAATGCCGCGTGAAGTAATTTGTTCACCTAACCACATTAATAATGATGTTCCTGTTACCAAAGTAAGAATAATTACTAAACGGAAAGTCCAACCTGGGTCAGCCACAACAGCTAAACCTTCTGGGCTTCTCATACCTTCAAGCATGGCAGCTATACCAAAGCCTTGAATCATTGCAATAAATATCGTTAAATAACGTGTATATTGCGTAATTTTTCTTCTTCCTGCTTGTCCTTCTTCTTTCGCCATTCTTTTTATATCTGGCGAAACAACTTGCAATAGCTGAAAAATAATAGATGCGGAAATGTAGGGCATAATACCAAGAGCAAAAATAGAAACATTACTCAAAGCACCACCTGAAAACATATCAAGAAGGCCGAACATCGACCCTTCTAAACTCGCAAAGAAGTGACCAAGTGCTGAAATATCAATACCTGGTACGGGAATATGAACCCCTAATCTGTACGCACATAGAAGAAGAAATGTCCAGCCTATTTTTTTCATTAGATCTGGTGCTAGAGGGAGTCTTTCTTGAGGATTCGCCACTATACTAACCTTTCCTTAATTATTCTGCTGTTTCTTTAGCAGAACGTTCTTGAACTTTTCCACCAGCTTTTTCAATTTTTTCTACAGCTGCTTTACTAAATTTATGAGCTTCGATAGTCATAGCTTTAGAAATTTCACCGTCTGATAAAATCTTAACAGATGCACTCTTTTTGCAAAGACCGCGTGCATAGATATCTTGTAAAGTAACTTCTGCTTTATCAGCAAAAAACTCTGCAATTTGTCCTACGCTAATTACTTCGTACACTGTTTTGAATGGGAAGTTCTTAAAACCGTGTTTAGGTAAACGACGTTGTAAAGGCATTTGACCGCCTTCAAAACCTGGACGAACGCCACCGCCTGCACGTGCGTTTTGACCTTTGTTACCTTTACCAGCTGTACAACCTTGACCTGTAGCAGAACCACGTCCTATACGTTTGCGATTCTTACGCTCTTCCTGAAAAGGATATAATGTATCAAGTCTCATACTACAATACCTCAACCATA
>CAYJFV010000302.1:0-2220 GCA_964369275.1 uncultured Desulfovibrionaceae bacterium | reverse complement strand
CGCATAATAGGAATACCCTCTTCTTTAGCAACTTGAATCATGCGTTGAGCAAGGGCATCTTGCCCTTTTGCAAGCACTAATGGAAGTGGGGTTTTATCTTTATCGTAGTCTAATGCAATTGCAAAGTGAGTTGGGTTTGTCACAAGCACCTTAGCCTTTCTTGTATTACCAAGTGTATTTTGAGAAATCATTTCTTGATGAAGCTGTTTTCTTTGTCCTTTTATTTGTGGATCGCCTTCACTTTCTTTATATTCTCGTTTTACTTCATCTTTTGACATCATATTCTGCTTTGTAAATTGATACTTTTGGTAAAGAAAGTCAAGTGCTGCGATTACGCAAAAAGCCCCAGCAGATAAAAGCAACATATCACCAATTGCTGTTCCAATCAAGCGAAGCATTGAGTACAAATTCGACTGAGGAATTTGAAAAAAATATTTAAAATTATCTGAAAAAACTGAATAGACAACAAAGCCTATAATAATTACCTTAGCCAAGTTTTTTATAAATTCAACTAGATTTTTAATAGCAAAAACTTTTTTAAACCATTGCGAGGGGCTTAAATTTTCTAACTTCGGCATAGCACTAGCTGGCACAAACAACACACCAACTTGTGCTAAATTTGCTACTAAAGATAATATAATTACTAGTCCAACAAAAGGTAATGTAATACTAACTATATAACTGATAGTACCATATAAGGCTATTGGCATAGCTTCTTCAAAAGGCATATTCATAACTTGCATTGGCAAGGTCATCATTTCAGAAATAGACGTAAAAATACTTGGCCCCATAGCAATTAGATAGCCAGCTATACCTATTGTAGTTACCGCAGAAGGTACATCTTGGCTTTTTGCTACTTGGCCTTTATTTCTCGCGTCACGTAATCGTTTGGGCGAGGGTTGTTCGGTTTTTTCATCACTCATAGAAAAACCTAGTTTTTAAGAAGTTGAATTAATTGTCCTATATAAGAATTTACTTCTTTATATAGGGCAGGCGTTAAGTCTACTAAAACAACAAAATAAAAGCAAATCAAAAAACTAGCCATTCCACTTTTTATAGGCATAGCTAAAACATATACGTTTAATTGCGATGCAAAGCGGTTCATAAGTCCTAAAGAAACATCTGTTAGTAAGCACGCAATAGAAATTGGTGCAGCTAATAACAGCATATTCATCATAATCCAAGTAAACTTATCAGCAAAAAAAGTAGCTACAGGGTAATCAATAACAAATGGAATTGTAGACATAGGCGGAAATAACAAATATGTTCCATATACTATAGATATATAGGATAAAAAACCACCTGTTGTAAAAAATAAATAGGTTATTGCCTGAAAGAAAAAGCCACCCGTTGGGCTTGTTTGATCGCCAGAAAGAATTTCTGAACCCTCAGCTTGTGAAGCACCGCGTTGGTTATCAATAAAAAAGCCTGCACTTTGTATAGCCCAAAATAATATTGCTCCAATATAACCAATTAGTAAACCAAGAATTATTTCTTTTACCAAAATTAGCACATAAGATATGCCAAAAACTTCTTGTAAATTTGAAATTTCAGGCATATTAGCAACTAAAGCAGGGTGTAAGATAAGATATAATGAAAAAACTAAAACCATTCTTAATTGACCAGTAACAACAGCTGAACCTAAAAAAGGTGCAACCATAGCTACAACAAACAATCTTGGCATTCCTACAAGAACAGCCATGATATGCCTGTATAAATCGAAGGATTGAATTAGTTCATCTATCATATTTTCTTCTATTTATAAGAATAAGTGTTTACAAATATTTAATACTTTTTGATACAACTAAATTAAGTGAAAAGAGCTAAAAATTGTATTTGCATAACGCAATAATTCTCCACCAATATAGCCACCCATAACAGCTAAAGTTGCAGCTACAGCAATAAGTTTAATACCAAAGGTTAGCGTTTGTTCTTGCAATTGTGTAACAGCTTGAATTAAACTTACAAGCAAACCAACCACAGAAGCAACAATAATAGGAGGCATGGAAAGCATAAGCACTAAATACAGTGCCTGAACAGCTAAATTTATTACTCCGTCCATAATTATTACCTTATATACTTATACGAGCTAAAGGTTGTACAGTAATTTCAGGGCTTAGTTCTTGGTAAGACAATACTGCTAAATTGTAATGCTCTGCTTCAATCAATCTTCTTACATAACGTCTAATATCCATACTTGCCATAAGAACAGGCTTTTGA
>CAYJFV010000301.1:0-2221 GCA_964369275.1 uncultured Desulfovibrionaceae bacterium | reverse complement strand
AACATAGCTTAACTCAAAGCGTTCTGGCAAGGTAAAATCTACCTGAATTGTAGATAATTGCCATTCACGACCGATAGCATCAGTTACTTTAATATCAATTTTAGGGCCATAGAAAGCACCATCACCAGCGTTTATAGTATAATCTAAATTCTTCTTAGTTACTGCATTAATTAATGAATTTGTTGCTAGTTCCCAAGCTTCATCAGTACCAATTGATTTTTCTGGTCTTGTTGAAATACAAATTCTATATTCAAAGCCAAACAATTTCATTAAATCGTCTGATAATTGCATTACACCAAAAATTTCTTCTTCAAGCTGGTCAGGAGTACATAAGATATGAGCATCATCCTGAGTAAATTGGCGAACACGTAATAAACCATGCAATGCACCAGATTTTTCATGTCTATGAACAATACCTAATTCAAAATAACGCTGAGGTAAATCGCGATAAGATTTTGTATGGTGATTATACACAAACATGTGACCAACACAGTTCATAGGCTTTACAGCATGCACATCAACTGTATTTTTGATATCGTCATGGATTTCAGTGAAATACATATTTTCACGGTAGTTATCGTAATGGCCTGAACGTTCCCAAAGTTCTTTGCGTAGAACTTGTGGCCCTTGAACAAAATCATAACCACGTTTCATGTGCTCTTTACGTAAAAAATCTTCTAAAATTGTACGTACAAGCATACCTTTAGGTAACCAAAATACCATACCAGGTGCATCGTGTTCAGCAAAAGTAAATAAAGAAAGCTCTTTACCTAATTTTCTGTGGTCGCGTTTTTTCGCTTCTTCTAAACGGTTTAAATACGCTTTCAACTCTTTTTCAGTTGCAAAAGCAGTTCCGTAAATACGTGAAAGCATTTTATTATCGGAATTACCACGCCAGTAAGCACCTGCTACACTCATAAGCTTGAAAGAAGGTATAAATGCAGAAGTTGGAATGTGTGGGCCACGGCATAAGTCTACAAACTCGCCACAGGTATACACTGAAACAGTATCAGCATCTAAATCGCTAATAATTTCAAGTTTATAGTCTTCACCCATTGAAGCAAAAAGTTTTTTGGCGTCTTCTTTAGACATTTCTTTACGTTCAAATGGTAAGTTTTCACGAATAATCTTTGTCATTTCATGTTCAATAGCTTCAAAATCTTCATTAGAAAAAGCTTTTGGAGTATCAAAATCATAGTAAAAGCCATTTTCAATTGATGGACCAATAGTAACTTTTACATCTTTGAACAATTTTTGAACAGCATAAGCCATAATATGAGCTGTTGAGTGACGAAGAATTTCAAGACCTTCAGCAGTGTCTACGCTAATAGTTTCAATTTCCGTCGTGTTTTGTGGCAAGGTAGCAGTTGTATCATACAATACACCATTAATACGAACAGCAAGAACAGCTTTCATTTTCTTGCCTGATAAACCAGCTTTTAGCACATCTTGTACTGTACCAAAAGAATTGCCTTCAACATTGACTTGGTCAAGTAGCATATAAACCCCGCATAATATAAAATAAAAGGGAGAAGTACCCTTCTCCCATATAACCGAATGGTAGGAACGAGCAGATTTGAACTGCTGACCCCTTCCGTGTCAAGGAAGTGCTCTACCCCTGAGCCACGCTCCTGCGTTACAACGAAAAAGAAAGATATGCAAATTCCTAGTTCTTGTCAAGTTTTTTCTACAATTTGCACACAGAAAGAGTCGTTGCAAGGTAATTTTTCTTTTTTCTTTTTTTCTCTCCGAGGGCTAAAGGAACTAAGTCCCTTTAGAATCCCTAATGCAAAAACATCAAAAACTGATTTCTACTAAACTGCGTTCAGTAGAAATCAGTTTTTGATGTTTTTGGAGTGTACTATGAAATTAATCTATTACATAAATTTTCGTGACTAAGGCGATTAATGGAAGTGGGACTAGTAAATGGTAGCCTAGAGCAGAAGTTAATATGTGCAACACTTGCTATCGCAAGTGAGAAAGTAAGGAAATTTCATTAATAGTATTTCTCACTTGTGTAACAAGTGCTGTAAATTTTACGCTAGAGCAACTTACCATTACCTAGTCCAACTTCCGTTAATCGCCTTAATCACGAAAATGTATGTATCTAACAAATTTTATGTTAAATCCAAAATTACAAAAGCAATATTTCTTAAACGCAGTACAAGAAATATTGCTTTTGTAATTTTGCATTAGGGATTCTAAAGGGGCTTAGTCCCTT
>CAYJFV010000300.1:0-2246 GCA_964369275.1 uncultured Desulfovibrionaceae bacterium | reverse complement strand
TACTTCTGCACACTCAAGCGAAGTACTTAAAAAGACTAATATATAGTAGGGAGCTAGTATGAAAATTATACTTCGTTCAGATGTAGAAAATTTAGGAAAACTCGGCGATATCGTTGATGTAGCTCCTGGTTATGGCCGTAACTATTTATTGCCACAAGGCTTTGCAATGCTTGCTTCTGCAACTAACTTAAAAAACTTTGAACTTGAAAGAAAAAAACTTCAAGCTAAAATGGATGCAGTTCGTGCTGAAGCTCAAACACTTGCAGAAAAATTAGAAAACTATGTTTTAACTATCACTATGCGTGTTGGTGAAAACGAAAAATTATATGGTTCAGTTTCAACTCATAACATTGCTGACCTTCTTTTAGAAGCTGGCATTGAAGTTGACCGCCGTCGTATTCTTCTTGATGCACCTATCCGTACTTTAGGTGAACACCCAGTTCGTGTTCGCTTACACGCTGATATTGCTCCTACTATGGTTGTAAAAATCGTAGCAGAAGACAGAAACATTGAAGAAGTAGCTGTAGTAGAAGAAGTTAAAGCAGTAGAAGTTGAAGCAACTGAAGCTGAGTAATGGCTAATTCTGACTTCCCACCTTTATTTGTAGACAGTGCTGAGGGCGAATATTTAGATTCGCCTCTTGGCACTGATTCGTTTAATGGTGGTGAAAAACAAAATAATTCAACGCTTGCAAATAAAGAGTCACGCTACCTTACACGTGAACAGCGTGCAGAACGCGACCTTTTAGAGCGTGTACCACCACATAGTGCTATTGCAGAAAAAGGCATAATTGGCGGTGTTTTTCTTGACCCACGCACGCTAAACTCTGTAGTAGATGTGGTACGCCCAGAAGATTTTTATATACCAGCAAACCGTATTCTTTTTCAGGCTTTTGTTGATTTATATAAAGCTTCAAAACCTATTGATGCCAACACTTTACTTATTCACTTAGAAAGTATAAGCCAGCTTGAAGCCGCAGGCGGTAGTGTATATTTATCAGAAGTAGCAGATTCTTATACAAGTGAAGAAAGTGCAAAATACTATGCTGAAATTGTTCGTGATAAGGCAATGCAACGCGAACTTATTGCAGCTAGTGCTAATATTATAGGTGAAAGCTATAACCCTGCCGTTATGGTAGATGAGCTTTTAAACTCTTCTGAGCAGGCAATTTTTTCAATTTCCGAACGTAAGTCTAGCAAAGGTTTTGAATCAATTGGTAAGCTTACAGAACAAATTTTTGAAATAGCGATGAAAAGGGTTGATCAGAACACAACTGTTACTGGTATTCCAACTACATATCGCTTACTAGACCACATAACAGCTGGTTTGCAAAAGCAAGACTTAATTATTCTTGCGGCACGTCCTGGTATGGGTAAAACTGCATTTGCGTTGAACCTTGCAATGCGTACGGCGGTACACAGTAATACTTGTGTTGCTATATTTTCACTTGAAATGAGTGCTATTTCTCTTGCAGAGCGTATGAATGCTTTATGGTCTAAGGTAGAATTATCTAACTTGAAACGTGGTAGATTAGACGACCTTGATTGGGAAAAATTGCATAAAGCCGCAAGTGATTTAGAGAATGCACCAATTTTTATTGATGATACTGCTGAATTGAATACACTTGCTTTGCGTGCTAAATGCCGTAGGTTGAAATCTCAGCATAATCTTGGTTTGGTTATTGTGGATTATTTGCAACTTATGCGTTCAGCTAGAACGGATTCTCGTGAGCTTGAAATTTCAGATATTTCACGTAACTTGAAGGCATTAGCTAAGGAATTAGATATTCCTGTGCTTGCACTTTCGCAGTTGAACCGTAAGGTTGAAGAACGTCAAGATAAACGCCCTGTACTCTCTGACTTGCGTGAATCTGGAGCTATTGAGCAAGATGCGGATATTATTATGTTTATCCACCGTGAAGATGCACGAGAAAAGGATAAAAGCAAGCATACAAATATAGCAGAAATTATTATTGGTAAGCACAGAAACGGTTCTACTGGTAATATTGAGCTTGCTTATTTACCACAATATACAGCTTTTGAAGATTTAGACATACAGCATTCGCAGCAGTATTCGCACGAATAGTATTTATTTTTTATATATTTTTTGTTGCTTAATTATTTATTCAAGAATTATTTTTCAGAATTGTGTATTTTTTGCTTGACCTTTGTTAGAAAATCCTATAAAAGTTTTTTTACCGCGGAGGAATGGTAGAGCGGTTGATTACAGCGGTCTTGAAAACCGCC
>CAYJFV010000299.1:0-2258 GCA_964369275.1 uncultured Desulfovibrionaceae bacterium | reverse complement strand
CTAAGCCATCGAAGGCAAAAGATAATTTGCGTATTACCACAAATTAGAATAATCTGGAATAAAAAAAGGCGAATATTATTCGCCTTTTTGTTTTGAAATATACAATAATGTTTTTTACATATAGCTTGCAACTTTTTGGTATTGCTGAATACCTTGTTGCATTTGTCTTTGTTCTTTAGGTGTTTTGCTAGAATTTGCAAAAAGGTTATTCATAAAATCATCTTGCATTTGAACAGAATTTGTTTGTGAATTACTGCTTTGTGAAAGCATCATACTTGTAAAAATTCCACTTTCTTCACCGCTTAGTTTTTGCTCTAGCTCAAGCTGTTCTTCGACAGACATTTTTTCACGAAGCATTTCAGCTTCTTCGGCTAAGGAATCAGCTAATTCGGTATTTCCTGCTTGTCTATATGTGCCAGCTAAGCCCTCTAAAACTCCTATAAGTTCTTCTTCTGTAAGTGGCGGGTCCATTTTATCTTTAGCTTTATCAATAGCTTCTTTTACATTGCCGCCGTTGTTAGCTAGTTCTTCTTCAAATAGCAAAGCAAAACGTTCACTTTTTTCAGCTTCTTCGGCTTCTTGAAAGCTCATGCCTGATTTAATTTTATCAAGCATACCTTGTGCAAAAGTGGAGGTTTCTAATTGAACAGCTTCTTCTTGCATTACCTCTTCAAAATTTGTAGATATTGCATTATCATAGCTTGTAGTTGTATTATTTGTATTATAAAGTTGCTGTGTAGAGCTAAATAAAGAAAGTAAAGAGTTCATTTGATTATTTTCATCAATCTGCATATATAACCTCCAAAATTTTCCTAGTTCATTACATTATAAGCAAATTGTGCAAAATTCATTCCACAAGAAAATAAGGAAAATTCTGCCGAGTAACTTTAAATCTATTGCAATAGACATATAATTATTATAAAAATTGTGGCACATTACATTTAGCTAAAAGGATATTCCAATGCATTACTTAACTAAATATGGAATAAGTGATAAATTTATTGCACTTGCGGGCTCATATTCTAATTTGCAAGTTGCAAGAATAATTACACAACATAAAGGCATTTATAAAGTAGCTTGTGAAAATGGAGAAGTATTCGCAGAAATTTCTGGTAAATTCAATTTTGAAGCAAATGAACTTGTCGACTATCCTGCCGTGGGCGACTATGTTATGATACAACACGATGAACTTGCAGAACGTGCTATAATACACCATATTTTGCCTCGTCAAAGTATATTTAAAAGAAGTGCTGTTGGAATAAGTAACCAATCACAAATAGTTGCGACAAATATCGATATTGTTTTTTTATGTATGTCTCTTAATAATAACTTTAATCTTAGCAGGTTAGAGCGTTACATTTCTATTGCTTGGGATAGTGGGGCAACTCCAATTATTCTTTTAACTAAGGCGGATTTAGCAGTAGATAGATTAGATGAATATATTCATCAAGTTGAAAGCGTTGCTCTTTATACCGACATAATAACACTTTCAATGCATGATGAAAATATTGAAGCAAAGTTTGCTCCATATATCAAAGACGGCATTACAGCGGCTTTTATAGGTTCATCAGGCGTTGGGAAGTCTACAATTATAAATAAGCTTTTAGGTAAAGATATTATAACTACAAGAGAAATAAGCTTCTACGACAAAGGTAAACATACAACAACGGGGCGTGAAATTTTTCTATTAGAATCTGGCGGAGTATTAATTGATACTGCAGGAATGCGTGAAATAGGTGTTGATAGCGTAGACGTCTCCTCTTCATTTGATGACATAGAAGAGCTAGCTCAAAATTGTAAATTCAAAGACTGTACACATAATTCAGAGCCTCAGTGTGCCGTAAGAAAGGCAATTGAAGAGGGTATAATTACTCAACGTAGGTTTGATAACTACCTAAAACTATTACATGAAAGCTCTTATGAAGGACTTTCATTTAAAGAAAGAGAAGAAGCCAAGCTAAATCGTATGTTTAGTGAGTTTGGCGGCATGAAAAACAGCAAAAATGCTATACGCGAAAAGCAGAAGAATAAAAAAGGGTAGCTTTAATAGTTTATCATTACCAACCCCTTTATTATGATTTTTAGTTGGTATTTGAAGAAACATACGAGCTTTTAAATGTGTATCAGCTTTCTTCTGTTGTATATAACGCAAGAGTAATTCCGCTATATCATGAAAAATGTAAAAAAAAAGACATAGTGAGCGACTATGCCTAAAATATGTGGCGGAGGAAGAGAGATTCGAACTCGCTTCTGTAGCA
>CAYJFV010000298.1:0-2263 GCA_964369275.1 uncultured Desulfovibrionaceae bacterium | reverse complement strand
GTTAGTATTAATTGATAACATACTCATAATTATATTCCTCCATGAATATATATTATAAAATTTCTGGATACCTCCGCTTCCGTGCAGGGTTTATTTCATCCAGTTAGAAACCTTATCGGTACAATGATTTTTCTATTTAGGGTATTTTATAAAAAAAGTATAAATTAAAACAAAAAAAGCCATGAACCAATTGGAATCATAGCTTTTTTTCATTATAAATTTTTCTTAATTTTCTATCAAATTATGCAAATAATGCCTGTGTATAAGATAGTAAAGAGTTGGAATGAGCCGCCATAGCTGTTGAAGATTGTAACAAAATTTGGTTTTTCGTAAAGTTTGTCATTTCTTCTGCCACATCAACATCGCGTATACGAGATTCAGCAGAAAGCGTATTTTCATATTCAATTTCAATATTTGATATTGTGCTATCTAAGCGATTTTGAATAGCCCCAACATGTCCTTGCACTTGGCTAAGCGAGGTAATAGCTGAATCAATTGCTTCTAAAGCACTTGAAGCACCGCCTTGTGTAAGCAGGTTTGCCCCTGCACTACCTGCTGGTGCAGTGTCGCCAAGCCCTAAACTATCAGCTGATACACTAGGTATTGTTAAGTTGTGATAGTCGGTTGATTCATTGCTTGTGCCAAAGTGTATTTTCATAGACTCGCCACCAGTAGCAGGGTCAAGCGAACCATCAAGTAGTTTTACACCATTAAATTCAGTTGCGGCGGTTACTCTATTCACTTCATCAGCTAATGCTTGGTATTCAATATCCATAATAGCACGCTGTTCAGCAGAATATGTCCCTGTTGAAGCTTGCTGTGCAAGCTCTTTCATACGAGTTAAATTTTGGTTTATTCCTTGCAATGCCCCGTCGGCTGTTTGTACTAATGAAACGCCATCATTTGCATTTCTAATACCCTGACTCATTGCCGCAATATCAGCACGCATCATTTCGCTTATAGCTAAGCCCGCTGCATCATCAGCAGCTTTATTTATGCGTAATCCTGAAGAAAGCTTCATTATAGATTCGCTAAGATTTTTGTACTGATTTGAAATATTTCTGTTCGTATTATTCGCAGAAAGATTATTCATCATACTTACCATACGTCCTCCGTGACGCCATAAGGCTTGATTAAGAAGTGATTCTTAATGCAATATCAATTGTAGAACTGAATTTAGACCGTAATTCAGGCAATTATCCACAATAGAATATTAAACATATAATAACCCAGTATAAAAAAATGTCAATATTTTAATATTTTAGATTAATTATAACATTTCAAGATATTAGCAAAGCTTAGCAATACTTAGCTTTATTTAATCTTGACAGGAATTAGTTAAACTTGCTACTTATAGCTAGGTGTGAATGGTATATATTCATACTTATATATTAAGTTAACATTAATTTTTGGGAGTTGATAAAATGTCAAAAGTTCTCATTATTGGGGCAGGTGGTGTAAGTAATGTTGTTGTACATAAATGTGCAATGGTACCTGAGGTATTTACTGAAATTCACCTTGCTAGTCGTACAAAATCACGTTGTGACGCTATCGCACAAGAAGTAAAAAAACGCACAAACCAAAATGTGCAAACCTACCAAGTAGATGCTGATAATGTACCTGAATTAGTTGAACTTATCAAAAAAATTCAACCCGAACTTGTTATGAATATTGCATTACCATACCAAGATTTAACCATTATGGACGCATGCCTTGAAACAGGCGTTCACTACCTTGATACTGCAAACTATGAACCATTAGATACAGCAAAATTTGAATATGAATGGCAATGGGCTTACCAAGAACGCTTTAAAGAAAAAGGTCTTATGGCTTTATTAGGCTCAGGTTTCGACCCAGGCGTAACAAACGTATTTGCCGCATATATTATGAAGCATTACCTTGATACAGTTGAAGTGCTTGATATTATTGATGCAAACGCTGGCGACCATGGTTTACCTTTTGCTACAAACTTTAACCCTGAAATTAACATCCGTGAAGTAACTGCTCGTGGCCGTTACTGGGAACGCGGTGAATGGGTTGAAACGGATCCTCTTTCTTGGAAAATGAGTTTCGACTTCCCAGAAGGTATTGGCCCTAAAAACTGCTACCTTCTATACCATGAAGAACTAGAAAGCCTTGTACAAAACCTAAAAGGTTTAAAACGTGCAAGATTTTGGATGACTTTTGGCGATGCATACCTAAACCACCTAAAAGTATTTGAAAACATTGGTTTATCATCTATCAAACCTATTGAATACCAAGG
>CAYJFV010000297.1:498-2276 GCA_964369275.1 uncultured Desulfovibrionaceae bacterium | reverse complement strand
GGCAAATCTGCAAACATGCCCATTAAATTTCTTATCTTTCAAGCCGCCCCTAAAGGGAAGCTGATGTTGTTCTTGGTAGCGTGGAATAGTATAACTTGCACCAATACCAGCAGGGCCATACCATATCATATTACTATTCCAAGTTTTTTCTAATATTTCAGGCGGACAACCCATCGAACCAGAATCATTCAAAACCGATAAATCATCTACCATTTCATTAACTAAAGCCAAGGTTTTCACGCCCTCAAGAGGATTAACCTCATCAAATAGAAGCCCATTATGATTTTTTGGCCCAGGATATACAAAGTAATTACCAGTTTGCGGCGGCATTGGATTTACCCCTGCTTGTTGCATAAAACCAATAATATCAACAAATAAGCCTGTTTGTGTAATTTTACCATTTTGAACACAATTGAACTCTGCATATCTTAGGTTTATCATTTTACGAGTATAGGGAATTTGAAGCCAATCGGCATCGAATAAGCCCATGAAATGCCCCATGCTCATTACCCAAGTTTCACCGTGAATTTCGTTTTTACCAGCTATAAAAATATCTTGCCTGCGTTGCATGTTTGCAAGTGCTTTGCGTAATGGAATAAAGAAAGTATCTGCCGCGGCATCTACCCCTATTTGTTCTCTAAAAGGATGTACCCCTTTAAAGTTATAATCATCTGACATATATTCTTTCATTACAGATTTAATGTTATTAATATCCGCTTTTTCCATTGCTTCAAAATAGTTTCTAATTATCTGTTTTTCTTTTTGAAAATTTGCCATATCTACCTCTATTTTTCATGAATACGTATTCATAAAATTATAAAAAAATTATACGTTCCATAAAATAAGCAAAAAAAATGTAATATCATAGCACTTTATATATAGTTTTGTATATACATTTTTCTTTCTATGAATACGTATTATTACTTTATAGTATATTAGTTTAATTATTTCTACAAGCTTTTTTTAGAATTATTTTTTAACAAAACTTACTAAATAATATACTGATATAGTTATTTATTTTAAAATAAATAAAATATAAAAACATATACTTTTTCTAACTATTCAATATTACTAACTTTTAAAATTTTAATAAGCTATTTACATTTAATTTTAAATAAAGTAGATTGTCAACCGCTTTGAAGGGATAGTTAAAAATTATATATATTATTTTTTTAATTTTACCTTTTATCTTAGCATATTACAGTAAAAAAATTCTAAATAAAACCGAGTAATTTAGCATGTATACCAAACCAAGTAGATTTTTCTTCATCTTCTGTTTATTATTACTTTATATTACATGGGGTTCTGCATATATTATTGTAGATTTTTCCCTACCCTACGCCCCTGGGCTTTTGCTTTCTGCCATACGCATGGTAATAGCTGGTACTATTCTTATTATTTTTACACGTTTACGCGGTGAAAAGTTAGTTTTCACAAAAGACGATTTTAAAAATAGCCTTGCTCTTGGGTTTTTCTTAGTATTATTAGCAAGTTCGTTCGTAGCAAAGGGGCAAGAAACTGTTTCTTCTGGTACAACGGCTATGCTACTTGGTATTGTGCCAACATGGATGATTCTTTCTGATTGGTACTTCGATAAAGTTCGCCCAAGTGCCTACCAAGCTTTTGGTATTTTACTTGGTTTTGGCTCAATTGCGTGGATGCAGTGGTATCAAGGCAGTAATGGGCAAACATCACTAATAGGCTTTTTACTTATACTTATTTCTACTTTGGGTTGGGTATATGGTTCGCATTTAAGCACCCATTTAAAATCTGGTTCG
>CAYJFV010000297.1:0-488 GCA_964369275.1 uncultured Desulfovibrionaceae bacterium | reverse complement strand
TATTTTGCGTTCTACTGGTTTTATGATGTTTTTTGGTGGTATTGAAAGTTTTATTTTTGCCCTAATAGTTGGCGAAAGAGTGAGCGAAGTTAACTTTTTCTCACCACTGCCATTTATTTTAGCTATACACATTGCCTTCACAATGATTGGCTATGTTTCCTATTTTTGGCTATTAAAAAATACACGCCCAATGATTGCCATTTCGTATGAATTTGTAAACCCTGTTATAGCCCTTTTCCTAGGTTGGTTACTTGCTGGTGAAATAGTAGATGTTCCACTTGTAATTGCCTGTTCAGTGCTTGTTACTTCCGTATTTTTTGCTGTTGCAAATAAGCACGATAAATAGTTAGTTATTTACAATTATCCATAAAAAAAGAGTAACCCTTTGGCTACTCTTTTTTTTATTTACAAATTATTCTTGTACTTTTTCTGTTCCTTCCCAGTACAATTCTGCCCTAGGAAGTGTTGGTAGTAAATCTAACCATACA
>CAYJFV010000296.1:0-2282 GCA_964369275.1 uncultured Desulfovibrionaceae bacterium | reverse complement strand
ATTTTTTGCACACTTCATCGGTTTTACCTTCTTGCATTAAAATCATAATTTCGTTAGCTAGTGTTTGAAATTCTGTATTAATTTTTTTATAATTATTTGGGTTATTTTCAATTTCACTTTGAATGAAACTTGCAAAATCTGCTGAAGCTTTATGAAAGTCGCAGGGGGTATTTTTGCTAAGCGTAATTTCTTCTGCCTGAACAGTGTTTATATTGAACATTAATTGGAAAACGTACATAAGCATTATTATAGCGTATTTTTTCATAGCAAACTCCTTTGCTTAGAATTTCTACTATAAATTTAAGATTATGCTAATTTGATTACAATTATTATCAAGAATTAACAATATTAGAAATTGATAACATATTATAATTATATATTTATTAAAGATAAAGCCCCTTACTTGATTTTTCAAGTAAGGGGCTTTAACACTCAATAATGGGGGGTTTATTTCTAATATAAGGAAGTATAGAAAAAACTATGCAATAGTATAAAATGCAGCTCATTTAGCGTTACAAATTGGGCATTCGCCTTCAACTGGTCCTTCATGTGTGAAACCGCATACACGGCAAATATAGTAGTCACAAGCTTCTAAAGCAGCTGGGTTTTCTAAAGCTTTAGCGTAAAGATTTTCGTGAACAGCTTCAACTTTGTTTACCCATTCCATGTAGCCAGCAGCAACATCGTTACCTTCAGCTCTAGCATCAGCAATCATTTCTGGGTACATAGTTGTGTGTTCAAAGTTTTCACCAGCAATAGCTGCTTTTAAGTTTTCAGCTGTTGTGCCAACGTTACCAGCATTTCTAAAGTGAGCTAATGCGTGAATTGTTTCAGCTTCAGCAGCAGCACGGAATAATTTAGCAACTTGTGGTAAGCCTTCTTTGTCAGCTTGTTGTGCAAATGCTGTATATTTACGGTTTGCTTGTGATTCGCCAGCAAAAGCTGTCATTAAATGTTCGTTTGTTTTACTCATTTTGATTTTCTCCATAGCAAAAATTTTGGTTAGTTAATTTCCTTATCAGGAATGATTATTATTTAGCAGAAAGTTCTTGCTCTTGTCAAGCATTTTTTTTATATTTTATAAAAAGATTTTTATGATGAAGAAAGTATATGTCTATAAGCCGATATAAAACCTTGGATTTAAATTTAATAAGTGATGAAATACAATTGAATGATTGTATTCTGAACGAGGCTGATTTTAAAAAATACTTCTATCAAGTAGAACACGATATTCAAAAAAGTTTATTTATATGCACTTTGGCCTATTGCGATAGTATTGAAAATGCACGAAAGACAATTGATTATATACAAAAAAAGTATCAAGACGCAACCCATAATTGCTATGCTTTTCAAGTTGGCCCGCCTAAATCTACCTCAAATATAGGCTATAGTGACGACGGCGAACCGCATGGAACTGCTGGTAAACCAATGCTTACAAGTTTATTATATGCCGATGTAGGCGAGCTTGTAGCAGTAGTAACACGCTATTTTGGCGGAATAAAACTTGGTACAGGCGGGCTTGTGCGAGCGTATCAATCTAGCGTTGCCCTTGCCTTAGAAACTGCTCCAATTCGCGAAAAAGTAGAGCAAATAACGCTTAAAATTACCCTTGATTATAGCCAGTCTTCCTTAATGTTTCGCATAGTTTCAGAATATGAAGCCGTAATTGTACACGAAGAATTTATGAACGATGTGTGCTATACAATCTCAATCCCACTCGATAGGCAAGAAGAATTTATAAACCGTATTCAAAAAGAAACAAATGGTGAATATCTATTAGATTAGAGAGTCATTTTATTTGCAGTATTATATAAGTTTTCTTTTTTTTGTCTCCGACGGCTAAAGGAACTAAGTCCCTTTAGAATCCCTAATGCAAAAATATCAAAAGCGGATTTCTGTTGAACTACGTTCAGCATAAATCCGCTTTTGATATTTTTGGAAACTACTATAAAGTTATTTTATTACATTGATTTTCGTGACTAAGGTGATTAATGGAAGTGGGACTAGTAAATGGTAGTCAAGAGTAAAAGTTAATATGTGTAGCACTTGCTATCGCAAGTGAGAAAACTTTGTAATTTATTTACCAATCTATTTTCGCTCTGCGTAGCAAGCGAGGCACAAACTCAAGTAAAAAGAGTTTACCATTTTCTAGTCCAACTTCCATTAATCGCCTTAGCCACGAAACTGTAAGCAGAGAAAATATTGTGTATGCTGTAAAGGAAGAGAAAATGCCCTTGAAAAATGCTTGCATTTTTCAAGGGCATTATTAAGTATGCAATATG
>CAYJFV010000295.1:0-2300 GCA_964369275.1 uncultured Desulfovibrionaceae bacterium | reverse complement strand
TGATTAGCCTGTGCTTTTGGCAATGAAATAAAGAATATATATTCAGTTGCAGCTAATAAAGAAACAACAAAAATTGTTAAAATATCAGCAAGGGCAGAAATAAATTTATTAAAAACTGCACTGTTACCTAATGTCATTATTAATCTACCATGATTTACGCCATCAGAAGTTATCAATTCTTTAGAGAAGGAATTGAAATTGCTATTTGTACTGTCTTTAAATAAATTAACGCTTAAAATTAAAGAAGAATCTGAATCTAATATCTCAAATTTGCTTATATTATCATTACTTGCTAATTCATTAATATAAAATTCAGAGGCACGGCTATACTCATAAATAGGTAAACCCATATCAAGTAAACGAACAATTTTCTGTTGCTCAACCTCTAAACTTTGCTCTATAATATAAGAAGCATTTTCTTTAAACAAAGTAAGAAAATTGCTAAGAATAAAGAAAGAAAGCAAAGTTTGAGCTAAAATTATAGCTAAGAAAACTTTAGGCTTAGAAAAATGAAAAACCTTAATGTTTTCTTCTTGAATTTCATTTTCTTTTTTTGATTTTAAAGCAAAGATTAATAAAAAAGAACCTAAAATATACGAGGCTAAAATATATAAACCGAAATTATCAATAAAACCTTGTATTGGTGGATTAAATGCACTTGCCCTGTACGCAACCCAAAATGCACCAAAATCTTCAGTAATATCAGAATCTTCACTATTTAGTTTATACTTTCTAAGGCCAGTATTTACCCATATTAGGCTTCCATCTTCAACTACTTCTTGTAATTGATTATTAGGATAAATAAGTTGAAGTAATTTAGGGTAGTTGTGGTATCTTCTACCTTCATGTTTATATAAAATATCGCCATTAGAGTTTATAAAAACAATTTGTCTTATACCTAAATTATTAACATTTGACCCTAATGATTGGTTAATAGCTAAATTAAAAGCATAGTTTTTACTATAGTTTTTACCTAAACTTACGGAACGTTCTACATTAGTTTGAAGTTCATTTAAAATATAACGTCTAGTATCAATTTCAGTTTGTTTATACGTATTTTGATAAATTAAAAATGCTAAGATTACAAAAAAACTTAAAATTATAGCTAATAATAGATTTAATTTTAAATATTGATGAACTTTTTTCATATAAAGTTATTACCTAGTTTGTAGAATCTGCATTTTTTATATCTTCATATATTTCATCAACTGCTGCAAGAAGCTCAAAAGGTAAATCCCAACCAATAGCAAAAGCCATAGTTAAATTTAAAGCTAAGTTTGTAGCACCTTCATATACTTGAGAAATTTCGCGTGGTTTTTTACCTTCAACAATTTGTTTTACTGTAAAGGCTTCAAAAGCACCCATATCATTAAAATCTGCGGTAGCCATACTTAATAAAGCACCATATTTTACATCTTCAGGGCCAGTTTGAGCAAAAGTTGGTATTTGTTCATCAATAAAAGGTGCAAGTAATTCAACCATGTGGTTTCGCTCGCCTGCTAAACCAAAAGTTAAATACATAGCATCAATTCTTGTTGCTAGTTGTTTGTGGCATGAAATACGTGCATCAATGCTAGCTTGTAAATCATTTTCAATTACAGGCATTTTCCCTTCAATTAGATTGAAGTTATATAATTCTGCCGCTTTTACAATTTCAGGGTATGCAATTAAATTTCTGCCACTTTCACTATCTTCATAGCAAATACCCAAATTTTCAAATTGAAAAATATTATTAAATAAAGAAATTTGGTTTAAATATCTTTCAGGTTCAATTTTAGCGTGAACATAATCGCTTCCAGAATCTTCAACTGATTTTGATATTCCTGCACTTATAGGGTCAGTGGTTGAAAAATTCATTATATTAACATTTTTTATGTTTTTTGTAGTATCAATGCCTGCTTGAGTACCAAATGCAAAAATAAGATCAATATCATCTTTGCTTGATATTCTATTTTGTAAATTTGTAATATTATCTACTTGAGTTTGCTTATCCCAATTCCCAGTATAATAAGCATCTTTTACAAATTCAATATCTTTACTTGTTGCATTTTCTGCTGCAAAGTCCCATACATCTTTCGAAGTAAAGTTAGCAGGTAAATTTGAGTTATCAGGTATTTCAATTAATCCTAAATTTGCTAATTCTTCTATCGTTGCATTTAAAATTAGTGGATAATCTACATAGTCGCCACCTTCTATATAGGCTATATTTAACTTTGCATTAGCGGTAGAAAAAGTTGTAAGTGAAAATAATAAAAAGAAAAAAGATATTTTTCTTAGCATACATTTGCTCCGTATTTAAT
>CAYJFV010000294.1:0-2325 GCA_964369275.1 uncultured Desulfovibrionaceae bacterium | reverse complement strand
ATACTTCATCACTTATAGACTATATCAACTTTAAACCAAATACTAAACTTGAAGATGGTATTGCAAAATTTGTTGAATGGCATAAAGCGTATTATTGCTAGCATTACATAGTATTGTGCTTATAATTTCATATAATCTAGAAGTCTTTACTTTTTTGCATATATGTGTTAATTACGACAATCGCTAAGGAGTGTTATGTCTAAATTAAAAAAACTCAAAGAAAGTTTGCTAAATGCAAATTCTATAGCTAACTATAAACGTATGTGGCCATACGTATATCCTTTTAGATTCAGAGCTTTAATTGCTCTTTTATTAACTATTCCAGTTGGTGCAATGGATGCTATTATAGCTATGTTTTTACGCCCATTTATGGATACAGTTATGATAGAGCAAAACCTTGAAAAAGCTACATATATTCCATTTTTAATTATTGGGTTTAGCTTTTTACAAAGTGCGTGTAACTATGGTTCAGCCTACTTTAATGCGTGGGTTGGTGGCAATATTTCACGTAAAATGAAAAAAGAACTTTTTGCAAAACTTGTTTATAATGAGCAAGCTTTTTTTGATAAAGCAAATTCAGGTGAAGTGCTAGTTCGCTATAGCAGCGATGCAGATACTGCTTGCGGTGGCTTATTAGCTACAGTAAGGTTATTTGTTACTAAAATATTCTCTTCACTCGCATTAATAGGTGTACTTATTTGGAACTCTTGGGAACTTTCAATTATTGCAGTAACTTGTATGCTTGTTGCTATGTTTCCACTTACTACTGTAAGAAAGAAAATTAAGGGCATTGTAAAAGCTTCTGTTGAATCAAGCTCAGAAATGATGACCTCTTATAATGAAGCTTTTTCAGGAAGTAAAATAGTTGCTTCGTATAACTTGCAAGAATATCAAGAAAATAGGTTCAAGACTAATATCGATTATATTTTTAGATTAGGCATGAAAATGACTCAGCGTACTGCTATAATGAGTCCTTTAATGCACTTTATTGTATCTATTGGTATTGCAGGGGTTATTTGGCTTGGCAGTTATCTTATAGTAAATCAATTTTTATCACCTGGTGAATTTGTAAGTTTTGTTGCAGCTCTTCTTATGTTGTACACTCCTTTAAAATCAATTGGTAATAGTTATACTGGTGTACAAACTGCTATTTTAGCTATGGAACGTGTTTTTGAAGTTATTGATAGAGAAAACGAAATAAAAGAAAAAGAAGACGCTCAAGATTTAGTAAGTATTCAAAATAAAATAGAATATAAAGATGTTGTTTTCTCTTATGTTGACGATGTGCCTGTATTAAAAAAACTTAGTTTAGAAATTCCAATTGGCAAAAATGTTGCCTTTGTTGGTAATTCTGGTGGTGGTAAAACTTCGCTTGTAAACTTACTTCCACGCTTTTATGATATACAATCAGGTTCTATTTCAATTGATGGTGTAGATATTAAAGATTTGAAAATGAATTCCTTGCGTTCTCATATCTCCGTAGTTTTTCAAGATAACTTCTTGTTTGCGGGTACTATAAGGGAAAATATTCTTATTGGTAATCAAAATGCTACCGAAGATGAGCTGAACTTAGCAATAGAAAATGCGTGCTTATCTGAATTTATTGCTTCACTTGAAGATGGGGTAGATACTGAAATTGGCGAGCGTGGTGTTCTACTTTCAGGCGGGCAAAAACAAAGAATTGGCATTGCAAGAGCCTTTATTAAAAATGCACCTATTGTTATTTTAGATGAGGCTACTTCAGCTTTAGATAATAAATCAGAAGCGGTTGTACAAAAAGCTATCAACAACCTTATGAAAGATAGAACTGTGCTAATTATTGCTCATAGGCTATCAACCGTGCGCCATGTTGATACCATTTTTGTTGTAAACCATGGTGAAATTGTAGAGCAAGGCTCGCACGATGAACTTATTGCAAAGGAAGATTCACAATACGCAAGCCTATACAATAGTAGCCTATACTAGCTAGTAGCAAAAGTGTGCAGATAATGAAGCCTATACTTATACATACTCACATCTATTACCTTGATAAGTGGGAAGAGCTAAAAAATGCACTTCAGCATTTTCAAGCTTATGATATTGAGCTTTATGTAACAATAGTTGAAGAAAATAAGCACTTTGCACAAGAAGTGTTATTGTCATTTCCAAATGCAAAAGTTATTATTGTCGAGAATAAAGGCTATGATATCGCACCTTTTATTGAGGTGATTAATCAAGTAGAGTTATCAAACTTTTCTTATGTAGTAAAGCTACACACAAAGAAAGACCAAGCGGCTTGGACAGAGCTTGCCCCTTATGATATGTCTGGCACAAAATGGCGTGACT
>CAYJFV010000293.1:0-2326 GCA_964369275.1 uncultured Desulfovibrionaceae bacterium | reverse complement strand
TTGGCTTATTTTGCAAGCAAATGCAGGTTGAGCTAAATCTTATAGATGTTGGAATAAACGTAGATTTAGATGAAAAATTTTCTACCTATTCAAACTTTTACAATAAAAAAATTGCCTATGGTTCAAAGAATTTTGCAAAAGAACCAGCAATGAGTATGGAAGAAACCATAAGGGCAATCTTAGTTGGTATTGAAGCAATTAAAAGTAAACCTAATGCCGATTGCTTTTCAAACGGTGAAATGGGTATTGGTAATACCTGCACTAGTTCTGCTATTTTATACGCACTTACACAAAGAAGCCTTGACGATGTTGTAGGCCGCGGGGGCGGTCTTTCTGATGAGGGCTTACAAATTAAAAAAGATGTAGTATATAATGCGTTTATCAAATATAATTTAAAAGAAAAATCTACCCTAGAAATTTTGCAACATGTAGGCGGTTTTGATATTGCCTGTATGGTTGGTTTGTACATAGGTGCAGCAATTGATAGAAAACCAATGCTCATGGACGGTTTTATTTCAGCTGTTGCAGCCCTTGTTGCTTGTAAAATAGAGCCAAAAATTAAAGACTATATTATACCAACGCACAGCAGTGAAGAACCAGGTATGCAAATTATTATGCAAGAGCTTGAAATGAAAACTTTTTTAGATTTAAATATGCGTCTAGGCGAAGGAACAGGAGCAGTATTAGGCTACCCAATTCTAAAAACTGCACTTGAAATTCCAAAGCAAATTAAAACAGCAAAAGAAATTTACGCTTTATATAATATTAATGAAGGCTAAGTATTAGGTATATTATGATTAATGGGCATGGTAACAATATTTACCAATACGAAAATGGCAAGATTAAAATAGACTTTAGTTCAAATATTGCTTTTAATAATAAAGCCAATATTATACTAGAATACTTACAAGAAGAGCTTTCTTGCATAAAAAATTACCCTGATCCTAATGCAAGTAAGCTATCAAACATGCTTGCACAGCATCATAGTGTAAAAAGTGGAAATATATTAGTAACTAATGGTTCAGCCGAGGCTTTTTATATATTTGCCCATTGGCTAAGTAAAAATTTCAAAAATATTTGCAAAAGCCTAATTTTTGCCCCAACTTTTTCTGAATATGAAGATTCTTGTTCTCTTTTCGAGCATGAAATAGATTTTACAAATTTTGAAAGTTTTTCTACTATAAATTTTTCTTCTTATAATGCTGTTTGGCTTTGTTCGCCTAATAATCCAACTGGTTATAGAATACAGCTTGAAGATATTGAAAGAGCGTGTAAAAACAATTTACACACATATTTTCTTATTGATAAAGCCTATAATGAACTTTCAGAAAATAGAGAATATGAAAAAAATCTTCCAGAAAATCTTATACTTATACATTCGCTTACAAAATCTTTTGGAATACCTGGTATTAGGCTTGGTTATGTTATTGCAAATGAAAAAAATATTGCAACACTAAATACTATGCATGCCCCTTGGACGGTGAATGCTCTTGCAATAAAAGCGGGTGAATTTATAATAGAAAATTATGCTTTGCTAAGTTTAAACCACAATGAACTTATGGAAGAGGCGAAATTTTTACAAGAAGAAATTAATAAAATACCAACTTTTGAAGTTTTGCCTTCTTCTTGTAATTTCTTTTTATGTAAAATAACTGATACTATTGATAAAAATGTTCAAGAACTTTCTGCATATCTTATTGAAGAACATGGAATTTTAATACGCGATGCCTCTAACTTTCGCACTTTAAATAATAAATATTTTAGGCTTGCAACACAAACTAGAACTGAGAACCTTCAATTAATTGAAGCGTTAAAGAGCTGGAAATAATGGAGTTCTCATATACATTCATAAGTATTTTACTAGGGGCTATGCTAGATACTATTCTTGGCGATCCTTATAAAATGCCACATCCAATCAGGCTTTTTGGTAATGCTATTTATTATGCAAATAATACATTTAATACTGGCAAGCATAGAAAGCTAAAAGGTGCAATTGCCTGTATTTTACTTGTTTTGTTTGCATTTTTCTTTTTCTTTTTTATGCAAAAAATACTTTTATTTTCGCCTGTTTTGCTATGTATTTTTAATGGAATTTTCTTTTATTATGGGCTTAGTACGCATTGTTTAATAAAAGAGGGGCTAAAAGTAGAAAAAGAGCTTAGAAAATTCGAGCAAGGGCAAGAAAAAGATTTAGCTAAGGCACGAAAGGCATTAAGCATGATAGTTGGGCGTGACACAAGCGTGTTACAGCCCCATAAAATAAGGGCGGCAGGATTAGAAACCTTATCGGAAAATTTAAGCGACGGGGTAGTAGCACCGCTTTTTT
>CAYJFV010000292.1:1905-2337 GCA_964369275.1 uncultured Desulfovibrionaceae bacterium | reverse complement strand
CACCTCTGCATCTTTGAATAAAGCCATTGCAAGAATATAGAGCATAAAAAGAAAAGCAAGAATAGAAATAATAAAACCTATCCAAAAAACAAGCTTTAAAAATATATGACTAAAAGAAGTAAAGGCTATAAAAGATAATTTAATTTTCTTTAATAAACTATACGTAGTTGGGGAGGTGTTCTTTTTTGTTACAACATATTCTTTTTGATTAAAACCTACATACGCACATAAACAAAAGAAAGCAACCGCTTGTTCTTGATGTTGTACAAGAGCATTTACAAAGGCTCTATTCATTAAGCGTGCAGTTGTAGGACTTTCAGGGTGATTAAGCGATGTAAAAAAATTAAAGGCTTTATAAAATATTGCACCACTAACTCTTTCAAAAAAACCGCCCTTTCTAAGTCTATACCAATAGCATTAAAAAGTATTTTT
>CAYJFV010000292.1:0-1895 GCA_964369275.1 uncultured Desulfovibrionaceae bacterium | reverse complement strand
CCATATACTACATCTGCATTTTCTTTCTGTTTTAGCTCTGAAAAGGGGATAAGCCATTCAGGGTCTTCTTCTAAGTCAACATCAATTAAAAATACTTCCTCACCAATACTATTCATAAGCCCTGTCATCATAGCTTTGTGATGTCCAAAGTTACGCGATAATTCAATTACATGTACATGACTATCTTGCAGGGCAATATTTGTTGCAACTTCAAGGCTGTTATCTGGTGAGCCATCGTTCACCATAATAATTTCATAATCATCATCGGCATATTGCTGTGCAACTTTTGTTGAACGCAAGTAAAACTCATCAATATAATCAGCTGAGCAATAAAGAGTTGTAACTATAGATAATTTCATATAATTCTCTTGCTAAAGCTTAACCAAGCTGTAAAGCTTCTTCTAGTATTTTACATATATACGTTTGCTCTTCAGCAGTAATTTGTCCATACAACGGAAGTCTAATTAATCTTGAAGATAAGTTATCTGTTTTTTCTAGTGAACCACATACACGCCCAAGTCTTTCGCCTGCGGGGGCTGAATGTAGTGGAACATAATGGAAAACAGCATTTATATCATTGGCTTTGAAGTGTGCTAGAACTTTTGCTCTATCTATATTTTCTGAAAGAATAATATAATACATGTGGGCATTGTGTTCGCAATGCTCTGGAATATATTGACGACGTAAGAAATCGCGTTTTTCCATGTCTATTAAAAGTTCATGGTATCTATTCCACGCATCAAGGCGTGTTTGATTGATTTTATCTGCTTCTTCAAGTTGAGCCCATAAAAAAGCTGAAATTAATTCACCAGGTAAAAATGATGAGCCTATGTCTTGCCAAGTATATTTATCAACTTGCCCCCTAAAAAAGCGACTGCGATCAGTACCTTTTTCGCGAATTATTTCTGAACGCATAATATAGTCATCATTATTTACTAGCAAAGCACCGCCCTCACCAGAAATAATATTCTTTGTTTCATGGAAACTAAGTGCTGCTAAATCGCCAAAACTTCCTAAAGCTTTTCCTTTATATTTAGCCATAATAGCTTGTGCGGCATCTTCAACAACTGGTATATTATGCTTATTTGCAATAGCCATAATAGTATCCATTTCACAGCCAACGCCTGCATAGTGAACTACAACTATAGCCTTAGTTTTTTCTGTAATAGCAGCTTCAATAAGGTTTTCGTCAATATTAAGTGTGTCTTCACGAATATCAACAAATACGGGAACTCCGCCACGAAGAGCAAAGGCATTTGCTGTCGATACAAAGGTATAAGAAGGCATAATAATTTCATCGCCTTCTTTTATATTTAGCAAAAGAGCCGACATTTCAAGTGCAGCTGTACATGAATGAGTAAGCAATGCCTTCTTACAAGTTATTTGCTCTTCCAACCAATTATGACACTGCTTTGTAAAAGGCCCATCTCCAGCTAGTTTTCCGCCAAAATGAGCTTCTGTAATATAAAAAAGTTCTTTGCCTGTCATATATGGTTTATTAAAAGGAATCATATTCACCCCGTAAATATTAACTTGTGTAGCATTGGAAATTAGCTGTTTTAAACTCTACATTTGTATTAATCAGTATTTTTATAGCATTTCACTTTGAAAGTCAATTCAATAGGTATCTTTCTATTTTTCTTATGTCTCCGACGCCTTAGGGACTTGACCGTCCTTAAGCCGTCGGAGACATAAACGCAAAAAATCAAGCGTGACACTATAAAAGGGGCGAGAGTTCGCCTTATATTTTAAAAGCGTATAGGCTTAAAGGTAGAAGTTTAGATTTTTACCTTTAAGTCTTTTTCTTTATATTTTTAAATTATTTTTCAAAAAAAACTTGATTTTTCTTGAAAATAGACTATATTATAAGATGTAGCCTTAATTCAAAACATTAA
>CAYJFV010000291.1:0-2341 GCA_964369275.1 uncultured Desulfovibrionaceae bacterium | reverse complement strand
GTACCGGATTCTAAGTCCGGCGCGTCTACCAATTCCACCACCTCGGCACAAAAGACGTTTTGACATAATTTCATATAAACGTCAAGCAATAATATTGCTAAAACAAATAATTTTATTAACTTTAATAAAAGTTATAATATTTCAAATAATTAGAAAATATTATTTCCCAGTATGATTTCCACCCTGTGACGGTTCTGACTTATGTTCAAGGCTAGCTACTGCTCTTTCCATATCATTCATCATAAGTTCTGCCATATCAAGACTAAAGCCATGCTTTACCATTATTCGCAACACCACCAAATCTTCACAATTTTTAGGCATTGAATACGCTGGTATTAGCCAACCATACGCCCGCATTTTTTCTGAAAGCGAATAAAGATTAAATTCATATTCACCGCTATTCAAAGTTAATAAAACGGCTGGGATACCATTTGCACCATTATAAAGAATTTTAAATATTCCTATTTTTCCAAGTTCTTGAGCAATATACTTCGCAACTTCATAAGAGGCTTGGTGAATTTTTCTATACCCATCTTTACCAAGCCTTAGAAAATTATAATACTGTGCAACTACTTGCCCCGCAGGTCGTGAAAAACTTAATGCAAAGTTTGGCAAACTACCCCCAAGATAATTTACATTAAATTGTAAATCGGTCGATAAATCCGCCGCTTCTCGCCATACAACCCAGCCCACACCAAGCGGTGATAAACCGTATTTATGACCAGATGCATTAATAGATTTTACCCTTTCAAGCCTAAAATCCCACAACAAGTCTTCTTCAATAAAAGGTGCTAAAAATCCGCCCGAGGCACCGTCTACATGAATAGGAATATCAATACCCGTTTTTTCTTCATACTCATCAAGCATAATTGAAACTTCATGCACAGGTTCATACTGCCCTGTATACGTAACACCAAGAGTTGGAACTACACCAATTGTATTTTCATCTATATATTTTGCAACTTCTTCTGCTGTCATAATAAGCCTATCAGCCGCCATTGGAATTTCGCGAAGCTCAACATCCCAATATTTACAGAATTTATGCCAACAAATTTGAACTGGACCTGTTACAAGGTTTGGCTTACTTACATCTTTACCCTCTGCCATTCTTTTTTCACGCCAACGCCACTTTAAAGCCATACCTGCAAGCATTGCCGCCTCGCTTGAGCCAATAGTTGAACAGCCAAGTGTTGTTTCTGGGCTTGGTGAATGCCATAAATCTGCAAGCATAGCAACACAGCGAAGCTCAATAGCTGCTGTTTGCGGATATTCATCTTTATCAATCATATTTTTGTCTATACAATCATTCATAAGAGCATGAATTTCAGGGTCTACCCAAGTTTGACAAAAAGTTGCAAGATTTTGCCTTGAATTACCATCCATTATTAGTTCATCTTTAATAGCTTGATAAACGGCTTGAGGTTGAAATTGTTCTTCTGGAATAGCTGTTTTTGGTAATGATTTTTTAAATTCTAAATTTGCAAAAACGTCGTTATAAATATTCTTATCCATAGTATTTTTCCTTCCTATTCGGTTTTATCGCTTGAAAATGGTGCAAAATCCTCGGTATTTGACTTCCACTCAGGTTTACGCAATGTATAAATTGCAAGTGGAATAGCCACACCAAAAGCATTACCTATAACTAATAAAGAAACCCATACTTTAGGCGAACCAACATTAATTTGTGAGGGTGGAAAAAAGCCAAAAAAGAATGCAGTTGCCGCTGAAATAAAGCCTATACCACCAAATAACCACATACCCAAACTACCAAAAGGAACTTTGAAATAGCGTTTAACATGAGCTTGAGAGAAACGAAGCTTAATAAATGCTGCAAACATAAGCATATACATTATCAAGTATAATGTAATTGTAAGTGCAGATAGAATCTGATACGCCGCCTGAACCGAAGGTAAAAGCACAAATAAAATTGCAAGCAAAGTAACAATAGTTGCTTGAACAAGTAAAATATTTACTTGAACATTTTCTCTATTTGTTTTTTGTAGCCATTTTGGTAAATAGCCAGCTTTTCCAACTGTTAAAATACCCTTACTTGGGCCTGCTATCCACGTTGAAACTTGCCCAAGCACACCAAAGGCTAAGCACCCCGCGATAATTGATGAAAGCCAGCCTACACCAAAGGCCTCAAAAAGTTTATCATAAGTTATAAGCAAGCTTTGAGTGAGATTTATTTCTTGTTTAGGAATAACAACAGCAATTGCAAGCGTACCAAAAATAAAAAGTACAACTGTAAGCACAGAAGATAGTAAAATTGCTTTAGGATAATTTTTTTGTGGATTTTCCATTTCTGTAACGTGAACAGAACTCATTTCCATACCTGCAT
>CAYJFV010000290.1:0-2343 GCA_964369275.1 uncultured Desulfovibrionaceae bacterium | reverse complement strand
CAGGTTTAGTTGCGGCAGGTTTCCACCCATCGCCTATTAATCATGCTCATGTTGTAACTACAACAACTCATAAAACATTACGTGGCCCTCGTGGTGGTATGATTTTATCACAAGATACTGATGGTACTTTAGGAAAAACTTTGAATAGTCAAATATTCCCAGGCATTCAAGGTGGCCCATTAATGCACGTTATTGCTGCTAAAGCTGTTGCTTTTGGTGAAGCATTAAAGCCAGATTTTAAAGTGTACCAACAAAATGTGCTTGATAACGCAAAAGTATTATCAAAATGTCTTATGGATGCTGGTTTCAACTTAGTATCTGGCGGAACTGATAACCACCTTATGCTTATTGACCTAACTAATAAAGATATTACTGGTAAAGAAGCAGAGCATGCACTTGACCTTGCCGGTATTACAGTAAATAAAAATACAGTTCCTTTTGAAACTCGTTCACCATTTGTAACTTCTGGTATTCGTCTTGGTACACCAGCTCTTACAACTCGTGGTATGAACACAAAAGATATGGAAAAAGTAGCTGAATTTATTATTTCTAGTTTGAATAATTATACTAATGAAGAGAAATTGAAAGAAGTTCGTAAAGAAGTTACTAAATTTGCTCTTGCATTCCCATTATTCAATAATTAATTTGTATAATAAATTGTATAGCAGGCTTGGCGGTAATTCCCTAAGCCTGCTATAACGATATTATAGTCAGAGGTAATTATGAAACACGAAGATGTATTCAAACGCCCTTCTTGGGAAGAGTATTTTTTGCAAGTTACTTATACAGTAGCTCAGCGTTCAACTTGTATTAGAAGAAAAGTTGGGGCTATTGCTGTTCGCGATAATCAAATTTTAGCAACAGGCTATAATGGCACGCCAACTGGTATAAGCCATTGTTCTGATGAAGGTTGCCTTAGAAAAGCGTTAAATATTCCCTCTGGCGAACGCCACGAAGTATGCAGAGGTTTGCATGCAGAACAGAATGTTATAATTCAATCTGCTGTAAATGGCACTGCTTTAAAAGGTGCTACTATATTTTGTACCACAAAACCTTGCGTAATTTGCACCAAAATGATTATAAATTGCGGCATTAAAGAAATAATTTATACCCAAGGCTATAACGACCCTATAGCTGAAAAAATGCTTAGTGAAGCTGGCATTGCCCACAAACTAGTTGAATTTACTCCAATGAGTGAATTTCCACTTTAGGTCATATAAGATGCATGATATCTATGAAATAGCCATGAAACAAGCTATAGAGCTTGCAGAAAAAGGTAGGTTTTTTACTGCACCTAACCCATGCGTAGGGGCTGTGCTTGTAAAAGATAATGCCATTGTTGCAATTGGGTATCATCACTACTATGGGCAAGACCATGCCGAAGTTGACTGCATAAAAGATGCAAAAAATAAGGGTATAGACACTAAGGGTGCAACAATAGTTGTTACGCTAGAACCTTGTAATCATACAGGAAAAACACCTCCTTGCACAAAGGCTATTTTAGAAGCTGGCATAACTAAAGTAGTTATTGGGCTTCGCGACCCGCACGATATTGCATCTGGCGGAATAGAATTTTTGCAAGAAAATAATGTAGAAGTTCTTCATGGTGTACTTGAAGAAGATTGCAAAATTTTACTACGTGATTATTTAGTGTGGGTAGAGAAAAAACGCCCTTATGTTATTTTAAAAATGGCTACAAGCTTAGATGCAAAAATTTCACTTGAGCAAAACAAGCCTTATGCAATAACAAATGAAAAATCTAAGCATGCAGTTTCAGAATTAAGGGCAAATATTGGCATAGCAAATGGTGCTATTATGGTAGGTTACAATACATTTATTGCCGATAACCCAAAACTTACTGCTAGAGATGTTGAATGTGAAAAGCAGCCAAAAGCAATTATAGTTACTTCAAAATTGCCTAATATTCACGATAGTTACTATCTATTACAAAAAAGAATTTCAGAATGTATTTTTCTTACTAGCCAAGCAGAAATAGAGGTTGAAAATGCAAAAGAACTTGTAGCAAATAATGCAAAAATATATTGCTATGATAATTTAAATGACGCGTTTTCAACTCTTTATACAAATGAAAAAATTTCATATATCTTGTGTGAGGGCGGTGCATTTTTAGGAACTAAACTTTTTGTTGAAGAATTAGTTGATGAATACAGGCAGTTTATAGCCCCTAAAATGCTACACGCTATTAATGCAACGCATCTACTAAGCTCTAATAACTTATTTCATCAAGTACAAAATTTCAAATTATTAGATGTTAATAAATATAATGATGACATTGAATTAGTTTACAAAACAATTTTTTAGTATAGGAAATATAAATGTTTA
>CAYJFV010000289.1:0-2361 GCA_964369275.1 uncultured Desulfovibrionaceae bacterium | reverse complement strand
AATTTCCATTGTTATGACCATTATTATGTCCATTCATGTACGCAAACGCTGAACCCGCACTAATCACCAATACTGATACAAGAGCTAAAGTTGCTATAATTGTTTTTTTTGCCATAGTATTTCTCCAAATAATTGTTTGTGAGAATTTATATACTTGGAAAAAATTAAATTTCCATTAAGCTTTGATAAATTTAAGATATTTATTTTATAAATTGCATAAACTAACTGTGAAATAAGGTCTGTGAAATACTATGAAGAGAGCTGTAGAAGTCGGGTTCGTGGTCTGTGTCAGTGAATATTAATCGGTATATTTTTTGCTATTTCTTGCTACTTTTCTAAAATTTTTGCTCATTTTGGTTTATTCTTTCAATATTCGTGATATTTCGTAAACTTCTATGAAATCCTTTTTCATTTTTTCAACTTTAGTTAACTTTTTGCAAATAGTTTCTCATTATGTTTCAGATTTTGTTCTTCTTGCTCTATCTTTCAACTATTCTGTTATTTAGTAAAATTAAGTAGAATATTATAAAATTCAATCAAATTATGGTTCAACATAATAGTTTCTACTTTTTTATACAAAATGTCACTATTTTTGACTTAAAACTGAAGGCAGGATAGGTAAAGTGACATTGCTTTTCTTAGCAGAAGTCTATCACTTACAGATTTGGCTTATTCGCTTTTTGCAAAAACTCAACATAGAGGAAATTTGTAAAAATAAAGCACATCTTAATATACACACAAGCTTCGTGCATATTTACGTTCACAAGTACATAAAAAGGAAAGATCAATATAAACTCTCCCTTTCCTTATTTATACATTTGCTTTTAATGTATCCAAATAATCAGCGTATTCTTGAAGCATATCTCTTCTTGTTTCTAAATATTCAGCTCGATTATACACCGCTCGAATTTCGTTTTTATCTGAGTGAGCAAGTGCCTTTTCAATAATATCGGGATTGTAACCCTGTTCATTCAACAAGGTGCTTGCCATTGCTCTTAAGCCATGAATAGTCAGCGTTTCTTTATCATAACCCATAACTCGCAAAGATTTAAGCAAGCTTTCTCCTGCGATAACTCCTGTTTTGCTTCTATCGCTAGGAAAGAGGTAAGGCGTATGACCTGTATATATTTTCAACTCTTCAAGAACTTCAAGAGCTTGGCGTGAAAGAGGAATAATATGTTCTTTGTTCATCTTCATTTTTTCCGCAGGGATTGTCCAAAGATTTTTCACAAAATCAAATTCTTTCCATTCAGCATGGCATATTTCATTGCTTCGACAAAGTGTATATATTGTCAATTTCAAAGCAAGTTGCGTAATAAGCGAAGTGCGTTTATTTTCCTTTGTATAAAGGTCCATATCACGCATAAGTTGTCCAATAAGTTTTGTGTCGGTAATGGTGGCAAAGTTCGTTCTTTGAGGCTTTTTGAAAATTCCCTTTAGCCCTGCTGTCATATCATGCTCACATCGCCCTGTAGCTACTCCATAGCAAAAGATTTGCGAGAGTATGCCCTTTGCTCTTATTGTGGTATCTCTTAGCCCTCTGTTCTCTAATTTCTTTAGGACTTCCCAAACTTCGCTTGCAGTAATTTCATTAATTTGCCGACTAGCAAAGAAAGGCAAAATATCACGATTGAGGAGTTGTAATTGTTTTATGGCATGACTTTCTCGCCATTCTTCTTTTCTTACTTCGTACCATTCAAGAGCAACAGTTTCAAAAGTATTTATTTCTACACTTCTTTTTGCTTGTACAAAAGCTTTCTTTTCTGCCTGAGGGTCAATGCCTTTACTAAGTTTTATTTTTAGGTCGGCAAGTTCTTTCCTCGCCTCAGCTAAACTAACTGTTGGATATTCACCAATAGTAAGAGTCTTTCTTTTGCCTTCAAATGCGTAGTCAACACGGAATACCCTTGTTCCCTTTGGACTGACATATACATATAGCCCATTTGCATCAGTTTTCTTATAGGCTTTGTCTTTTGCTTTCAAACTTCTGAGTATGGCATCGTTGAGCATGGGATATACCTCCGACATTTACGGTAAATTTTTTCTTTATCTACAAAATCTACGGTAAATTTAAACAAGTTTACGGTAAAATAATGCAAATAGACTTGAATTTATAATCCGCTTTAGCAGTAGATTTAAAGGATAATTTAACGGTAAAAAATTTTCAAGTTATTATTTACCGTGAATTTTACCGTAAAAAAAGCGGTATGTCAACGTATCCCAAAGAACCATATAGATATATCAATCGAGCTAAAAACAAAGCCCTATGCGGTTTTTGAACCGTATAGGGCTTTGATAAATTTTATTGTGGTAGCACGGGGGAGGCTTGAACTCTCGACAACTCGGGTATGAACCGAGTGC
>CAYJFV010000288.1:0-2370 GCA_964369275.1 uncultured Desulfovibrionaceae bacterium | reverse complement strand
AACATACCGTTGCTAATTTTAGCATCAACAACTTTACCGTCTTCAACAACCACTTCAGCTTTTAAGTGACCTTCGATTCTGGTAACTGGATCAATGCTGATAGTCTTTTTCTCAGCCATAATTAACTCCCTAATTATGATTTACAATTTAATTTGTAATGTGTGGTATTAATAGTAGAAAGGTGATTTTCCATCAGGGAAATCAGGTTCTACACAACCAATACATACAGCATTTTCAGCACACCAGTTAACTTTGCCATTCCAGCGGTTTACAGGTGAGTTACACATAGCCATAGGTCCTTTACAACCTAGGTCATAGCGGCAACCTTCTACATCAGTCATTGAAGCAGCCATTTTGCCGTTATCAAAGTCTGGTAGGTATGGGCATTGTTCGTGTGTATTTTGGCCAAAGAAAGGCATAGGACGTGCATCACCGTCTAGTAAAGTTACTACAGTTGCAAGCCCTTGCTCTAAGCCTTGTTCTTGAATTGTGGTAAGTGCTACAACGATTGTTCCAACAATCCAGTCAGGATGTGGAGGACAACCACTAATATTTACTACTGGTGTAGCAATGTTTTCATCAGCAAAGAATTGAGCAACACCTAAACATTCAGTCATGCCACCGGCAGCAGCAGGAATACCACCAAAAGCAGCACAAGTACCAATAGCTAGAACAGCAGCAGCTTTTGGCCCTAGAACTTTCATGGTTTCTGCCATTGTGTATTCATGGTGATGTGCTTCACCAACGATACAGTATTTGCCGTCTTCCGCTACAGGTATAGCACCTTCAACAGCTAAGAAGAATTGACCTTTGTACTTTTCTGCAACGTTTAGCATGTACTCAAAAGCACCTTCGCCTTCACCAGCCATAATTGTTGGGTGATATTCTAGGCTAATTACTTTTAAAAGTACATCAGCAATTGCTGGGTGTGTACTATTAAGAATAGAAACTGAACAGCCTGTGCATGCAGAACCTTGAACCCAAATAACTGGTGGTAAGTCACCAGAAAGTGATTGAGCTAAAGCTTTGTGTACCGCAGGGTGAAACATGGTAGATACACCATATCCAGCCACAGAGCTAGTGCACAGCTTAACGAAATCTCGTCTTGAGAGACCCATATAATGCCCTCCATTAGTAAAATTGTGTAAAAATTAGATTAATGCGATTTCTTGCACGCAAGAAACCATAATACTCTTAGATATATTATAATAATTTCATACCTTAGTCAAGTAAGTAAGAAAAAAAGAATATTTCTTAGTAGTTCTTGTAACACTTTGAAATAAAAATAAAAAAAATAGCAACATCTTTTTTTTTTATTTGTGCAAAAAAGAATTAGCTATGCTAGCAACTTATTTTGAAGCTTTCAGTAGTTTTTAGAATCATTATATGTATAAGGTGATAATAGAGTGGGTGGTGTTTTTATATTTGTTGAGTAAAATTATTTATTTTAATTAAGTATTTCTTTATATAAAAAGTATTTTTTTTCTTGACATTTTACTTCTTATTGGGTAAATGTAATTGAAGTACACGCGTACTAAATTAAAAATCTTTTTTGGAGGTTCTCATGAGAAAAGTATTAGGTCTTATGGTAGCTGGCGTATTATTATCAGGTTGTGCAGTACAATCACCAATCGGTGCTATCTTCACTGACATCTCAATCCCTAAATTAAACCCAACATCAAACTCAGTTGGTAGCAAAACAGGTACAGCTGAATGTGTATCTTACCTATCATTAGTTGCTATGGGTGACTGTTCAGTTGAAACAGCTGCTGCAAACGGTGGTATTTCTAAAATCGCTACTGTTGACACAAAAGTTAACTCAATCTTAGGTATCATCAACAACTTCACAACAGTTGTAACAGGTGAATAATTCTAAGATTTGATATTATTTATAATATCAAACTTGTGTAAAGGGCAGAGACTTCGGTTTCTGCTTTTTTTTATTTAAAAATTTAGTGCTAGCTTACCTTAATATATTGTCTTTATATATGTTTTTAGAAATATCGTTGCTAAAGCAATATGTTTTCTAAAAACCCAAAGCTATAAAATAAGAACATTAGGCATTTTGCATAAGAGCCAAAAAATAATAACTAATTTACAAAACAAAAAATCTAAATTGCTCTTGGCATAAAAAAATATGCATAAAACTAGCAAAGCTGCTTATGCACAAAATAAAAAGAAATAGCTTCGTAATATTTCCCGTATTCTTAAGTTGTTACGCTCCATAGAATTTAGATAATATGAATTGAGTTTCTTTCTTATATAACAAATTAGGGTAAAGAATATTTATTTAAGAGAAAAATTATACACAAAAAAAAGCAGAACTTTCGTTCTGCTTTTTTATTTACAATGGCGTCCCCAAGGGGGTTT
>CAYJFV010000287.1:0-2394 GCA_964369275.1 uncultured Desulfovibrionaceae bacterium | reverse complement strand
ATTAAGTAAGTTTCCGTATTCGCCTAAAAATACACTCTGTATTGAGAATAAGATTGCAAGAAAAGCAAGTGTTACAGGCGACATTAAAAGTTTTTATAAGGATGGGGGAGCTCGAGGGGGAAACCTTGCTTTTTTCAAAAAGCATGGTTTCCCCCTCGAAGAACCATTATAATAACAAAGGATTTTTTATGTCTACTAAAGTAATTATTATAGATTACGGCTCACAGGTTACTCAGTTAATAGCTAGAAGGGTACGTGAAGCTGGTGTATATTCAGAAATTCACCCATGTGACATTTCTGCTGAGAAGTTGAAAGAATTGCAACCGCAGGCAATTATTATGTCTGGTGGCCCTGCTTCTGTTGGCGAGAAGGACGCCCCTCAATTTGACAAAGCCTTAGTTGAAATGGGAGTTCCTGTACTTGGCATTTGTTATGGCATGCAATTGCTTGCTGCTAATTTAGGTGGCGAGTTAGCTCAGTCTGACAAACGCGAGTATGGCCCTGCGGATTTATTACTTGAAAAAGACAATGCTTTATTTAAGGGCGTTGAAAAAGTTACACGCGTATGGAATAGTCATGGTGATGTTGTAACTAAGGTTCCAGCTGGTTTTGAAGTTATAGCAAAAACTGCAACACTTCCAATTGCTGCAATGGCTAATAATGAGAAGCAAATTTATGCGGTACAATTCCACCCAGAGGTGCATCATAGTGTTGAGGGTGAGAAGATGCTGCAGAATTTCTTATTTGAAATTTGTAAGTTCACACCTGATTGGACAATGTCTAGTTTTGCGGCTCGTGTAATTGAAGAAGCTAAAGAAAAAGTTGGTGATGGGCATGTAATTTGTGCTTTATCAGGCGGTGTTGATTCTACCGTTGTAGCTGTTTTATTGAATAAAGCATTGGGCAAGAACTTGCATTGTATCTTTGTAGATAACGGTGTTTTAAGAGCTGGCGAAGGTAAAGAAGTTGTTGATTTCTTACGTGAAAGCTTTGATTTGAATTTGAATTTTGTAGATGCAAGTAAGCTTTTCTTAGATAAGTTAGCTGGTATTGACGACCCTGAAGAAAAGAGAAAAATTATTGGTCATACCTTTATTGAAGTATTTGATGCTGAAGCTAAAAAGCTGAAAGATTCAGGTTTAGATGTTGCATGGCTTGCACAGGGAACGTTATATCCTGATGTTATTGAATCTATTTCAAGCAAAGGGCCTTCTGCTGTTATTAAGTCGCACCATAACGTAGGTGGTTTACCTGAAAAAATGAATATGAAGCTTATTGAGCCATTACGTGAACTTTTCAAAGATGAAGTGCGTAAAGTTGGTGCGGAGCTTGGCATGCCTGATCATATTTTATGGCGTCATCCATTCCCTGGTCCTGGTTTAGCAATTCGTATTTTAGGTGAAGTAACACCTGAGCGTTTAGAATTGGTAAGAAAAGCAGATTTAATTGTACAAGAAGAGTTACGCTCTAGTGGTTGGTACAGAAAAATTTGGCAAGGTTTTGCGGTACTTTTACCATTGAAAACGGTTGGTGTAATGGGCGATGGCAGAACGTATGAGCATGTTATTGCACTTCGTGCGGTAGATTCAGTTGATGCGATGACAGCCGATTGGTCACGCCTACCAGATACATTATTAGAAAGTATTTCTACACGTATTATTAATGAAGTTAAGGGTGTAAATAGAGTTGTTTACGATATTTCCCCAAAACCACCATCAACAATTGAATGGGAATAATTAAATAATATTAAGTGCTTACTGGTGATAATTAGTAAGCACTTTTTGTATTAATGAAAGATAATAACACAATTTACAAAAAAGATTGAATTGGAATAACTTGCATACTATCCTCTAAATTTGACACAATTTCATCTCTAATATATTATATTTTATAATTTTGGTTTATTTTTGAATGTAATTTTCATTATTTCAAGATATTTCAAGGTTAATTAAAAACATATAATCTCTTTTTTCTGTATATATATGCATAAGTTTCTTAAACAATATCCTGAATATCCTATGAAATGGTATGCTTTGCCATTTTCGTATTTCTTTGGGCTTTTAGCAAGCGATTATTTTCTTCATGCCCTTTTTTTGCTTATATTATTTTATTTTATTATAAAATCTAAAGAACTAAGCCTCTATATAGTTACGCTTTTTTGTTTCTTATTCGGCTTTATTATGGGTGCAAAACCCTTAGAAATTCAAAAGCCAACTTGGCTAACAAATACAAATCAAGAATATACTGCCTATATCGAAAACGTGCGTTCCCTGCCAGATGAAAGGCTAAGGCTTATCCTTTCAAATGTGAAAGATGAAAATAATAATACACTTCCCGCTAAAACTGTACTTTATATCTATTACGATAAAGTAAACGAGCTAAACCTTGATAGCA
>CAYJFV010000286.1:0-2406 GCA_964369275.1 uncultured Desulfovibrionaceae bacterium | reverse complement strand
CACATTGCCATAGTAAGTAAGAAAATATCAAAAGTATTTATAGCATCTACAACATTTTGCGGTAAAAGTTGTAATGAATTGAAACCAACACAAACTATAAACATTACAGCAAACCAAGGGAAAGTTTTGAAGGTATATTTTCCACCTAAACATGGGTGAGGATCATTAGGATATTCATCACGTAATGATTCTTCATCACATTCAGGGTCTGGGTTTTTTCTAATCCACATACCAAGGCTAATTAATAAAGGTGCAATAAGAATTACGCGTATCATTTTTACAATAACTCCCACAATACCAGCTTCTTGTGAAACAACCTGTCCTGCGGCTACAACGTGGGCAACCTCATGTAAAGTTGAACCAACATACGCACCGTATTGTTCAACACTCAAATTAAGTATTCCACTTTCAAATACAAAAGGATACACAAACATAGCTACAGTACCAAATATAACAACTGTACCAACTGCTATACTTGTTTCATAGTTTTTACCCTTTACAACTGGTTCAGTTGCTAATACAGCGGCTGCACCACAAACGGATGAACCAGCTACAGTTAGAAAGGTAAGTGAACGAGATAGTTTGAAAACTCTAATGCCAAGCCATGAACCAAGAATAAAAGTAGAAGTAAGCATGAAAGCACTAAGCAAAAAGCCTGACATTCCAACATAGAGGAGGTCCTGAAAAGTTAGTCGGAAACCGTACAGGATTATTGCAAGTCTAAGAAGTGTTTTTGATGAAAACAAAATACCGTTATGATACGCAGTTTTGGGCATATACTTGTGAATAGTGTTACCATAAACGATACCTAGCACCATACCAACTATAAGAGGGCTTAGTCCTATAGCTACAAAGAAGGAAAGTTGTGAAACTTGCCAAACTGATGATGCGAATAGTGCAACAAAAAATACACCACAGATTATTTGGGGATTAATTCTCTTTGAAAATAAACTTGCTACCATTTCTTACTCCTACGTTTTACTAGACACAGGCTATATCTTTTGCTATATCTTATCAAACGGTAAAAATTTATTATATCAACAAGTTTTCTTATCGTTTTGTATTTTCATCTATTCTGTTTAAAATAATAGGTTGTTTTTTATGACGATTAAACAATTAGAAATTTTTATTACCCTAGCACATACATTAAATACACGTAAAACTGCTGAAAAGCATTTTTTATCGCAAGCAGCTGTATCTTCTTCTTTGCATAGTTTAGAGGAAGAGCTTAATGTAATGCTATTTGATAGAGTAAATAACAGGCTTGTTTTAAATGATAAAGGCGAGTTGTTAGCAGAAAAGGTAAAACCAATTTTAGAAAATTTGAAAGAAGTTATTACACTTGTTTCTCTTGATTCAATTTCTGGCAATGTAAAGGTGGGGGCTTCAAGCACAATTGCCGATTTTGTTATGCCTCAAATTGTGTATGACATAAATAAAAATCATAATAATATTGATATAAAATATGAAGCTGGAAACACAGCAAGTATTGCAAAGAAAGTAGAAAAAGGCGAATACGACTTAGGTTTTGTTGAGGGAATAGTTCGTAATATCAACTTAGCAGTAAGTTCGCTTATTGAAGAAAGGCTAATTGTAGTAACTTGTGATAAAGACTTTGCAGAAGCAAAAGAATATGAATTATCTGAACTGATGGATAAAGAATGGCTACTTCGCGAAGAAGGTTCAGCAACTAGGGAAGTTTTTTTAGATACTCTTACTTCTAAAGGTTTACGCCCTAGAAAATTTATGGAATTTAACCACTATAGGCCAATAAAATCTTTATTAGCAAATTCAGGCACATTAGCTTGTTTATCGCATTTAGTGATTAAGCGTGAACTTGCGTATAAAGAATTTCATATAGTTCAAGTAAAAGATGCAGTTTTTACTAGAAAGTTTTATAAAATCGAACATAAAGACAAACAAAATTCTGCAATTTCAAAATTATTATCTGATGAAATTCGTAAAGCCATTGGCGATTCTATTTGTGAAATTGATGATGAAGCTATAGGTGAATGTATAGAAATAGATATTTAAGCCCTCATAAGAAAATTATAAATTTAAATTAGCTAGTTAACACACTAGACAATAGCTTGAAATTCAACTATATTAAAGATTAAATAGCATTTTAAAGGATTTTTTATGATTAGATTTATAGCTTTTCTTTTACTTTTTACATCAATTTTACCCTTTAGTAGCTACGCAAACGAAGAAAATATAGATAATGGCGATACTTTAGTAATGGCATCAATTGGTGAACCCTCTAATTTAATTTCAATTCTCGCTACCGATTCTGCTTCACATGAAATTACATCTTTTTTATATATTTCGCCTTTAAAGTATGATGAAAATTTAGAAATTGTCACGCTTGCCGCAGAAAGTTATGAAGTTTTAGATAATGGGAAACAT
>CAYJFV010000285.1:0-2435 GCA_964369275.1 uncultured Desulfovibrionaceae bacterium | reverse complement strand
ATATTGAAAGTGCTGTTGCAAAATACAATGCACGTCAAGAAAAGAAGTAGGTGAAACATGCCAGGTCTGCATCTTGAAATAGTAACTCCTGATAAGCTTGTACTTTCTGTTGAAGCTGATTATGTAGCCGCACCAGGTGTTGATGGCGAAATTGGTATTTTGCCAAAGCATATAGCTTTACTTTCAGCACTAAGTCTTGGTGAGTTGCATTATAAAGTTGGCGATGAAACTTCTTGGGTGTTCATTTCAGGCGGTTTCTTAGAAGTAGCGAATAATAAAATTTCAATACTTGCAGAAGCTGCGGAACTTGCTGAAGATATTGATAAAAGCCGTGCTGAAAATGCAAAAGAACGTGCTAAAAAATATCTTGAATCGGGTGAAGCTCAAATTGATAAAGTGCGTGCTAGAAAAGCACTAAATCGTGCGGAAACTCGTTTAGAAGTTGCATTATACGCTCATCTTAAAAAGAAATAGTGTAATTTGATATAAAGTAAAAAAGGCAAGGGAAACCTTGCCTTTTTTGTGTTTAAATATTTAAAAAATTACGTAAAATCTTTTGACTATGAACTGTTTCTTTAAAGGAAAATTTACTTATTTTTTTGAAGTGGGTTATTAGGGTCTGTCCGTTCCTAAGCCCTCGGAGAGAAAAATAGTATGTTTATAAAGTTAATGAAAGGTATAATAAATTGACTCTTCATAAAATATCTTATACTATGAAAGTTCTGAATTGGTAAACTCTTTGTTTTGGGGGCGTTATGATTTTCTACTTTACGGGTACGGATAATGGTAAATACCTAGCTGAACTTTATTCAAAGGTTTTGCAAGATAATGATGTAGTAGATATAAGACCCTTAGTGAAATCTGGCGAAAAAAGATTATATAATTCTGAAAAGCCTTATGTATTTATAGTGCCAATACATTCTTGGCAAATACCTAAAATAGTAGAAAAGTTTATTGATGATAATAGCTTTGCTGGAAATAGAAAAATATATTTTATATTCAATTGTGGTGGAAGTAGCGGAAATGCTCAGCACTATGTAAAAAATTTTATAGTAAATAGAACAAAACTTAGCTATATGGGAAATGTAGATGTTGTGCTACCAGATAGTTATTTTCTAATGTTTACGCCACCAGCCATTGAGAAAAGAAAGGCATATTTTGAAAAAGCTAATATACAAGCATTTGAAGTAGCTAAACGAATTATGCATGACGAGAATTTGATAGAAAGAAAAATTAAATGGTATGACCATATTTATTCAAGTATAATCAATCCATTTTTTAATAATCATTATAATAAATCTAAGTCTTTTACAGTTTCTGATGAATGTATTGGTTGTGGAAGATGTGAAGAAAATTGCCCGGTTGACTGCATAGTTTTTGTTAATAAAAAACCTACTTGGAATGATAAATGTATGCAGTGTTTATCTTGTATTTCACGTTGTCCTACAAAAGCAATTGACCATGGTGGAGCATTAAAAAAACGCGATGCCTATTTAAATACATATAAATTATCAGATTTTGAAGAACAAATTGCAAAATTAGAAGAAGAAAATAAATTATAATATTATGATTATAGAACAAATAGATAACGGTAAAAGGCTTGATGTTATACTAGCAAAACACCCCGATTGTGCAACTCTTGGTACACGAGCAAGAAAAAGGCTATGCGATGAAGGGCGTGTACTAGTGCATGGAATAGCTAGAAATGCGGTGTATAAAGTAAAAACAAATCAAGAAATTACTATAATTTCAAATGACATAGACAATTCAGATATTTTTAATTTAGAAGTTTTAAATGAAAATGATAATTTTATAGCCTTTTTTAAACCTAAGGGTATTGCAACAGAACATGTGAAAGGTTCAAGTGTACCATCAATAGAAGAAGAAATTCAAAAAAGATATAATGGTTTAACTTTATTAAATAGGCTTGATACAGAAACTTTCGGTATAGTTGTAGCAGCGAAACATGAAAATGCAAAAGCTTTATGGAAAGAAGAGCAAGATAAAGGAAAAATACAAAAAAAATACTATGCCGTAGTGGAGAATGTCTATCCAAGACAGATGAGCGAAATGCAAATTTCAAATGAAATAGATTTGTCTAAAACAAAAGTGAAAGCTGTAGAAAAAAGGGAACTTGATAGAACAAGGTATACTAAGGTTCAAGCGGTTAATGAAGATAAAATTGTAAAGCTCATAAATAAATTTTTACCTAATGATTTAGCAAATATTTCTCAGCAATATACCAATTTATTTAATGGTAAATACGGTGATATTGTGGATTGTACAATTTATAAAGGCGTACGCCATCAAATACGTTGCCACTTGGCATATGTTGGTTTGCCTTTAGTCGGTGATTCTTTATATGGAAGTGGATTGATGGAAGAATGTTTTTTACTTTTTCACTATAAATTAGAGTCTGAAATTTTTTGTGCAGA
>CAYJFV010000284.1:0-2439 GCA_964369275.1 uncultured Desulfovibrionaceae bacterium | reverse complement strand
CTAAGCAAAAATTTGCTCCTGAAGATTTAGACGACGATGCTTGGGTAAATGCCCTTGTTACTGAAGTAGAAAAAAATGGTGCAACAGTGCGAATTAATTCAGAATATGCAGGCTATATTAGCGTGCTTACAATGGGTTGGGCTCGTGAACCTGATATTGAAGTAATTGGTAATGAAAAATCACGTAACGTTACCGATGCAAGAGAAGTTTTAAAATCGGGCGATATTGTAAAAGTTCGTCTTTATTCTCCTTTAGAACGTGCTGTATTTATTGAAGAAACAACACCTAAGAAAAAATTAAAACCTGGTGAAGTTGAGCAACCAGTGGACTTTTCAGTATATACCACACCTGAGGTGTTACTTGCTACAATTACACCTGAAACTCAAATTCCACTAGCTCTTGAGCAAGTGCCGAATGTTGAGGGGGCAATAATTGCTATTGAACCTGCTACTTTTGATGTTGTAGCCTTAGTTGGTGGGTATAAATTTGGTGCAGCGGGTAGTCATTTTAACCGTGCTATTCAAGCTAGAAGACAGCCAGGTTCTGCCTTTAAGCCGATTTTATATTCAGCTGCTCTTGATAATGGTTATACGCAAGGATCAGAAGTTTTAGATGCTCCTATCGTTTTAATTAATCCATTTGATAATGAAGTTTGGCGACCATCAAACTTTTCAAGTGGCTTTAGCGGACAAACAAGTGTGCGTAATGCTTTAGCAAAATCAATTAACCTTGTAACAGTTAGAATTGCACAAGATATTGGCATGCCAGCCATTGTTGACCGTGCTAAGGCTCTTGGTTTAGGGCTTATTACAGAAAACCTAGCTGTTACCCTTGGTGCATTTGAAGCAACACCTATAAGTATTGCTAAGGCCTATTCAACATTTGTTAATTCTGGAATGGCACGAGAACCGCGTTTAATTCAGAATGTTAAAGGGCAATGGGGAAATATAATTTACGAGAATGAACCAGAGTTTGAACAAGTAATTAGCCCACAAAATGCTTTTTTAATGACTAATATGCTTGAAAATGTTGTTGAAAATGGTACTGGTGCCGGTGTGCGTGGAATTTCTGAAACTGCCCTAGGTGGTAAAACTGGAACAACGAATGATGAAGTTGATGCGTGGTTTACTGGTATGACACCGAGTTTAGTAACCACAACTTATATTGGCTATGATCAACCGCAGCCAATGGGACGCGGTGAAACTGGTGCTAGAACTGCTTTGCCTGTATTTAGAACTTTTGCTACTTCTACGCTTCCACTATACCCAGTTGAAGAGTTTCCTATTGCTGCAGGTATAACATTTTATGATATGAAAGGTGTTGCAGTGCCATTTGAAGAGGGTACAGTACCAGAACATTTCTTAAAAAGAGTTGAAGAAACTACTCCAACCCCAAATATTGAGGGCGAAGGACAAGTTCCTGTAATACGAGAAAAAGATAAAAATGAAGCTACAGAAGATTTATTAAAACAATTATTCTAAATATTTTATAAAGGAAAAGATATGCAAACAGCTATACCACTTATTATTGTTGGCGGTGCAGGGCGAATGGGGCGTTCAATATTAGGGCTTGCCCAAGCAGATTCAAGTTTTGAAGTTGTAGCACTTGTTGATAGAAAAGAATATTGTGCTGACTTATTACACATAGTACCAAATGTTTATGATAATGTAGAAGAAGCGTTCAAACTTCATGCAAATACAAATGCTGTTGCTATTGATTTTACCTCACCTGAAAACACTATGGCATCAGCTAAAATTGCAACTACATATAATATAGCTTATGTTATTGGTACAACTGGCCTTGATGATAACAACAAGGAAACTTTATCAGAATATGCAAAAACAAATAAAGTATTTATGTCGCCTAACATGAGTGTAGGCATTAACGTGCTTTTGAAAATTTTGCCTGATTTAGTAAAAATGCTTGGCGATAATTATGATATTGATATGGTAGAATTACACCATAACAAGAAAAAAGATTCTCCAAGTGGTACAGCTTTAAGGCTTGCAGAAAAGCTTGCAGAAGCGAAGAATTGGAAACTTAGCGAAGTTGCTAACTATCACCGTGAAGGTATTATTGGCGAACGTCCAAAAGAAGAAATTGGCTTGCAAACTATTCGTGGTGGCGATATTGTAGGTGTTCACACCATGTATTTTATGGGGCCTGGTGAACGCATAGAATTAACTCACCAAGCACATTCACGCGAAAACTTTGCACAAGGTGCATTGCGTGCGGCTAAATGGATTGGCAGTCAGCCTGTAGGTAAGCTTTATTCAATGGAAGACATGCTATAGAATTGGTATAACATAGGTTTTATTTAGTCTATATAATATTAGGGCGGAGAATCTCCGCCTTTTTTGTTTTTAGAGGAAGATTAACTTTATTTTTTTTATTTACTGCATGAACAGCTCTGCTTGTTCTATGCGTATTTGATTTTTT
>CAYJFV010000283.1:0-2456 GCA_964369275.1 uncultured Desulfovibrionaceae bacterium | reverse complement strand
TAAGGTAAAAATCACCCCAAAATGAAACCCCCTTTTGGTTTCTCCCCAGGAAAAAAATAAAAAATATATTTAAGTTTATCTACCACTATTTTAAATGAATACTAACTAATTTACCTAATATCATCAAAAATTCTTAGCTGTGTACTATCACTTTTTAATTTATCAGCAACTAAGTCTAATTCTTTTTGAAGTTTCTCTAATTCCTCAGGGTTTTCAATCCATGAATAAATTTTTGGCATAACTTTTTCAAGTGTCATATCTTTTTGAATATATTCTGGAAAAACTTCATGTCCTGCAATAAGGCTAGCTAAACCTGCAAAATCTATTTTCATAAAAATTTTAGCTATAGTATATGTTAAATTAGAAACTTGATAAGAAATTATTGTTGGCAGTTTAATTAATGCTGTTTCTAAAGTTGCAGTACCAGAAGCGGCTAAACAAAAGTGTGAATTTGCAAGTGCTTTATAACGTTCATTAGATTGTATAAAGTTTACAGGTGGCAAATTTTCACTAGTTTTCCAAAAACTTTCAAGATATTCTTGTGTAAAGCTTGGTGCTTGAATTATGCTATAGGTAGAATTAGGATATTTTTTATATAGTTCACTAGCAACTTTAGCAAAAAAGGGTAGAAGGGAAGTAACTTCTTTTCTTCTACTACCTGGCATTATAGAAAAATGTATAGTTTCGGTATTTTCTTTGTTAAATGTCAAAGCTTTATAAGAAGCTAAAGCATTAACAAGGGGGTTTTGAATATATTCAGAATAAATGCCATGCTGTTTATAAAATTCTACTTCAAAAGGAAGAATACAGAAAATTTTATCAACGTATTTTTTTAAATATTTTACCCTATACTTACGCCAAGCCCATACTTTTGGAGGAATAAAATAATATACAGGAATACCTAAATTTTTAACATATTTTGCGATTGGAAAGTTAAATTCGCCACTATCTACAAGAATAACAACATCAGGCTTTTCTTCTTTGATTGATTGCTTAATACGCTTCCAAAGCTTGAATATTTTGGGTATAGCAGAAATAATTTCTGTTATTCCCATTACAGATAATTCATTTACATGAAAAAGATTTTTTTGCCCAAGTGCGTGTAGATGTTCGCCACCCATGCCAATTACTTCCATATCAGGATAAATTTTTTGTAATTCTGAAAGAAGAAGTGAGGCTTGCAAGTCGCCTGAAACTTCGCATGCATTTATCCAAACTTTAAGCTTTTTCAAGTTTTGAACCACCTTTTGTAAAGAAGTCGTAGGCATAGTTAATGAAAATGCATATAATAAATGAAATAACTACTCTGTAGAGTAAAGTTACCCAAGGTGAACCACCAACAAGCATCATTAAAAAGGTATCTTCTATAAGTGCGTGGCATAAGCCCATAAGTGTTATAGCACCAAATAGATCTTTTTTAGACATTTTACCTTCTTGCGATTCTTTAATAATAAGCCCACTTCCATAAACAATACCTGCACTAAAGCCAACTACAAGTGTACTAGCAGCAGATTTTGACATGCCTAACATTCTAAGCATAGGTGAAAGCACTTTCTCAAGAAAGTCAATTATTTTTAGCTTTTTTAGCCATAAGTGCATAAAGAGTACAAGCCATATAATAAAGAAAACACGAATAAGATTATTAACTTCGCTAATAAATATGCCTTTTATGCTTGTATCGGTATTAACTTCTAAAAGTAAAGTAGCAGCTTCGGATTGAAAATTAGTAATTGAATATATAGTGTGTAGTATAACACCCGCTATAATAGCAGAAAAAAACCTTAAAAAGAATTGAGCCCAAAAAGAAACGCCACAGGCTTGTGAAATTTTAGATTCAACTAATAAGCCATGTGCCATAAGCACCATAACAGAAAAAGTTGAAGCCTGTGCTATAGTTGGTATTCCAATTTCAGGCAGTAAGCTCATTACAACTATTAAACTAGAATAGATATTTACGAACATTGCTACAGCCCAAGCAATACCAAATTCAGCAGGTAAACCAACAAGTTTCATTATTGGTTCAAGCGGAATTGCTATATATTCTATAAGCCCTAAGTGTGATAAAATGTGGATTAAAATAGTAATAGGAATAATTGTTTTATACACTTTTAAAGCTACTTTTATGGTGTCAAAAAAAGTAGATTTTATGCTTTGTAGAATATCTGTAATGTATGTGAACATATCACTTCTTCTATAATAGAGTAATAATTATATAATTTCACCAAGTTCTAAATGATCATAAATATAATCACGTAAAGCATGTGTCCAAGTGCGAGGGGTAGTTTCAAGAGTAGAAATTAATTTCTCGGTCGATAACACAGAATACGCAGGGCGTTTAGCAGGTAAATTTAAATCAGAGGTGTTAATTGGCTGAATAGGAGCTAAAATATCTGCAATTTGTAATGCTTCATCTGCAAATTCTAACCAAGAGGCAAAACCAGTATTAGTAACATTAT
>CAYJFV010000282.1:0-2471 GCA_964369275.1 uncultured Desulfovibrionaceae bacterium | reverse complement strand
ATAGGCGAAGCAGCTATGGCGAACTATTTTAATGATGCTATAGTAAAAAGAAGTAAGAATTTTTCAACTGGTCCAGTAGACTTTTCAATCTTCAACAGTACAGGCATAGGTGGTTTACCAGTAGATACACAAATTACATATAACGACTTATATTCTCTTTTCCCTTATGCAGATACTATTTCAGTAGTTGAAGTAACAGGGCAAGATCTAAAAGATATAATAGAAAATAATGCAATGCGTATTATTGATAAAAACCGCCTTTCAGTAAACGGTGGCGAGTTAAACGCAGCAGGCTTTATTGAAACAGGCTACTTGAATTTTTCAAGTGGTATACGCTATGAAATAAAAAATGGTAAAGCTATCAATATTACTTTGAATGGTGTAGATATTAATAAAGTTTTAAATAAAGAATATAAACTTGCAATTTCTACCTATCTTGTAATTGGCCGCGGGGGCTGGCAAGGAACAGCTGTAGGGCAAGGATTACCAGAAGATTTTATTGGCTATGATTTAAAAACACTATGTAGCGAAAATGGGCTTGATTTAGGCTTACTTTTCAGAAATGAAATAGCAGAATATATTATAAGCGATAGTAATGGGCTAGTAAGCGAAAAAACAGGTGTAAAAAAAGATGGTAGAATTAAAGTTATAAACTAAAATAGCTTTTAATATATTATCTTTTTTCGCTAATGGTATATTAACTAATTTATATTCCTATAATCGCCTTAGCCACGAAAATAGAGCTAGGTAAATTATTAAAGTTTGGAGAAAAGGAAGAGATAATGCCCTTAAAAAATGCTTGCATTTTTTAAGGGCATTATTGATTACGTGGGTTCTTAGGAAAATGACCTTTCCTAGCCGTCAGAGACATTAAAAAAAAGAAAAAATTATAACTCTACTAGTCTATACTTAAATCTAATTCTATTTTGAAAGAAAAGTGAGAAGGTGAACAATAGGCTTCTAAATATTCTATAAGTTCTTCATTTTTTGAATAAGAATCACGGGTAAGCACGAGTAAGGGCGAACCTTCATCAACTGACAATAGCTTAGCTTCTTCTTTTAGAGCTTTTTCGGCTTTAATAGTTTGCACACCTCGCCCAAGAGAAACTTTTAGCTTGTTTTGATATAAATAATAAATTGAATGGGCGGTAACTTCTTCGCGTGTAAACTTATCGGCGTAAATTGTAGGCAGGTATAAATTATAATCGCTTATGCATACGCCATTAATGCTGTGTAATCTATTTATATAAACGCACTTTTCACCTAGGGCATTTTGTATATTTTGTGGTAAATGCTTTGGTGTTTTAATGGTAGACATGGTAGGAACATATACTTCTTCTTCTAGGTTATGCTTTTTCATAACGGCTGAGAGGGCAGATAATTTGTTTCCCTCACCAAGTAGAACTGGGGTATTTACAAAAGTTCCTTTTCCTTGCCTAATTATAAGTAAATTTTCTTTGCATAATAGTTCAATAGCTTTTCTAATAGTTATTATGCTTACTTGAAATCTTTCAGCTAGTTGGTTGTGTGTGCCAATTGCTTCACCTGTTTTAAATACTTCGGTTTGAATTTCATTTCTCAGTATTTGTGCAATTTGTTCATACATCGCCACTGAAGAGTTACTTACAATCATGTTTTGCCCTTGTTTGCCCTAATTTATTAAGATAGATATTAATGCTATTAGTGCTAGCTTCAATTTATGTTGTACTTATAATCAATATTTATAAACAACGCAACTATAAAATAACATACATTATATTTATGTTGTAAAGCAAGGTATTACATGATATGCCAATTATGTGATATCTATAATTATCATAATATTTATCTAGCAAAAGTAGTTATAGGTAAAAATTATATAGATAAAAATTAAATTTAATGTTGACATTATTTAAGAGGTTATATAAGATTATATATAATTATATTATCATATGATTTGGTTATGATAATTGTTAAATTTTTAAGGATGGGATTATGGAGAACAAAAAACTAGAATTTTATGGCGGACCTATGATGTCCTTTTTACCAATTAGCATTTTTATTGTGCTAGTTGTACTAACAACTTTCAGCTGGCGTTCAACCTCTGATGGTGCTGTATGGGTGCCTATTTTCTTAGCATTACTTTTTCCTTTCTTTCTAGCGAAAGATAAGAAAGCGTATGCTGAGGCAATATTTGACGGTATTGCTGATAAAAGTGTTGCAGTGCCGGTTGTTTGCTGGATATTTGCAGGTGTTTTTGCACGTATTTTGCGTGACTGTGGTTTTGCTTATAGTATTGCTAGTTTTGCTTCTTCACTTGGTTTAAGTGGTACAGCTTTTATTGCGATTAGTTTTTTAGGCTGTGTGCTTTTTGCTAGTGCAACAGGAACGGCATTTGGTACAATTGCAATGGGTATGGGGGTTCTGTACCCTGCTGGTATAGCTTTAGGTGCTCACCCTGGTTTACTTGCTGGTGCTATTGTTAGTGGTGG
>CAYJFV010000281.1:0-2481 GCA_964369275.1 uncultured Desulfovibrionaceae bacterium | reverse complement strand
CTATTGAGTATGCTATCCGTATGGGGCTAGCTACGAATTGCGGTATTGAAAACAATTCTGTTTTTGCTCGTAAGAACTATTTTTATCCTGATTTACCAATGGGATACCAAATTTCTCAGTTTGAAGCTCCTATCTGTTCAAAGGGCTATTTAGATATTGAAGTCGAAAATGGCAAGAAGGTAGATAAGAAGAGGGTTGGACTTACTCGCATACATTTAGAAAATGACGCGGGCAAAAACATTCACTCTAGTGTAGAACCTAAGAGCTTTGTTGACTTGAATAGAGCTGGAACTCCTTTATGCGAGGTTGTGAGTGAACCTGATATGCGCTCTGCAAAAGAGGCGGTTGCGTATTTAAAACAATTATATGCTATAGTTGTAGGGCTTGGACTTTGTGATGGTAACATGGAAGAGGGTAATTTTAGATGCGATGCGAATATCTCTTTACGTCCTTGGGGGCAGGAGGAGTTTGGTACACGTACTGAGCTGAAAAACTTGAACTCTTTTAGAAATATCGAAAGGGCGATTAATACTGAAATTGAAAGACAAGAAGACATTCTTTTTGATGGCGGTGAAATTGTACAAGAAACAAGGTTGTACGATGCTGATAAGAATGTAACAAAGTCAATGCGTAGTAAAGAAGAAGCGCAAGATTATAGATATTTCCCAGATCCTGATTTGATTCCTTTATACTTTTCTGATGAAGAGTTTGAGCACATTAAAAATACACAAGAAGAGCTTCCTGCGGTATGCAAAGCAAGATATATTGCTGATTATAAACTGCAAGAGGCTGACGCGGACAGACTTTCTTCTGATAGAAATTTAAAAGTTTTATTTGAAAGTGCTCTTGCTATACATAATTCACCGAAAAGATTGGCAAATATCATTCAAGGTATGCTAATGCGCGAACTTAATCAAAAAGAGCTTATGACATCACAAATTAGCATGAGTGCAGAGGCTTTAGCAGAACTTGCGAAAGTGATTGATGAAGATATTATTTCTTCAACAATAGCGAATGATATTTTTTCAGAATTGTTTGAAACAGGCATAATGCCTAAAAAACTAATTGATGATAAGGGACTAGCTCAAGTATCAGATACCTCAGCAATTGACGCTGTATTGCTCGAAATAATGGAAGCGAATCCGACGGAAGTTGCTGAATATAAAGCCGGTAAAACTAAGCTTCAAGGCTTCTTTGTTGGGCAAGTAATGAAGAAAATGGCTGGTAAGGCTAACCCTGCAATGGTAAATAAAGCTTTAGCTAATTTGATGAAAGATTAATTCAGAAATACGTCTTAGCTTTTAAAGTTATAAATTTATAAAAAGAGCATTTAAATATTTGAATGCTCTTTTTTATTTAACTTTATAGTTAGTATGTCTATTATGGACTAGTTAGATTATTTATAACTTCATATTTTGCTATATTATTTAGACATATAGTAATAATTTGCTAATGTTCTTATATACTTTGTTTAATTAGTAATAATTACTATTATTGATTGAGAAAATAATAACAATTGGAAAAACACATAGATAGCATAAAATAATAAAATCGTATTAAATTATAAAAAAATCTTGCAAAAAATGAATAATTATAGTACATCTTGAAGAGCTATGTAACGTTTTTATACGTATTATGTGGGCTAGAAGCGAATGTAGTGCTTTGCTATTACATCGCTTTAGTAAATTAAATTTTACAACTGTTTGTGGTATCCATAATAATATGGATTTATCTTTTAATTTCTAACCGTACGGGGCATTGGTATGGGGGAAAAGCATAACAATTCATCGCAATGCGGATGCAAAGGCATTTGGAGCGGTGTAGCCTTCTTTTTAGTTGGCTTGGTTATAGCACTCTTATGGGGTTGGTTTTATTATCCAAATGTAATGTATGATGAAATGGAGCAGCCTATTGCTTTTAATCATCAGGTTCACATTGAAATGGCAGGCATGGCTTGTGTTGACTGTCACTACTTACGCGAAGACGGCACTTTCAGCGGTAGACCAACTACCGAAAGTTGTGCTTCATGTCACGCATTCCCAATGACAGATAATCCAGAAGAGATTAAATTTGTTGCGGAATATGCTGATACTGGTCGTGAAATTGCCGACGAATGGCTAATTACTGCACGCCAACCTGATAACGTATTTTTCCCGCATGCGGCACACTCTTTAGAAAATTGTGCACGTTGCCATGAAGATATGTCTACCTTCCCAATCACATCGGAAGCAGAACTTTGTGTTGTTTGTCACGTTGATGTGGCAAATATGACAGAACCACCTGTTTATAAAGAAAACTGGTTATCAACATATCCTAACAACATTATGATGATGTGGGAATGTGAGTCATGTCACGCAAATTCAGGTCATAGATTTGGACAAGCCAATGCAAGTAATGCTTGCTTTGTGTGCCATAAGTAAGGGGTGTTGAAATGAATAGACGTAATTTTCTTATGCTCTTAGGTGGCGGTGTTTCAGGCGT
>CAYJFV010000280.1:0-2481 GCA_964369275.1 uncultured Desulfovibrionaceae bacterium | reverse complement strand
CTGATAAATAGCTAAATGGGTTCACACGGGTTAATGAAACGCTGCTAAATTTAGCATCAATAGTTTCTGTTGGGCTATCAATTTTATAGGCAAGGTCATTAATTATAAAAGTTAGTGTTAGGTAGTCTACTTCAATGCTTGAATGTTCAACACCATTTGCAATAAGTTGCTGTGACAAAATTTCTTTAGCTTTTGAGCTTCCAAAAACAATAGCACCGCCTAAAGCTAGAATTAAAATAAGAAGAATTGTAAAAAATATTTTTAATTTGCTTTTTTTGCGTTTTACTGGTTTTTCAGTTTGGTTTTCAGAAGTCATGCTTCTATCCTCCACAGTATAAAAAAGTAGTTTACTGAAAAACTACTTAATATATAGTTAAGTTATTTAGTATTATAAAATTTGATTTAAAAATTGCTGTAAACGCGGGTGCTGTGGATTATCAAAAATTTCAGTAGGTGTACCTATTTCAATAATTTGCCCGTGGTCCATAAAAATAACTCTATCTGCAACTTCACGAGCAAAGCCCATTTCGTGCGTAACAACAACCATGGTCATACCTTCGTTTGCAAGGCTTACCATAACATCTAAAACTTCCCCAACCATTTCTGGGTCTAGGGCAGATGTTGGCTCGTCAAAAAGCATAATACGCGGTTGCATTGCTAAAGCTCTTGCAATAGCAACACGCTGTTGCTGACCACCAGAAAGCATTGCAGGGTAAGAAGTAATTTTATCAGAAAGCCCAACTTTTTTAAGAAGCTTTAAAGCAATTTCATCAGCTTCTTTTTTTGAAGTTTTCTTTAGCTTCATTGGAGCAACGGTAAGGTTTTTAAGCACACTCATGTGAGGGAATAAATTGAAGGATTGGAAAACCATGCCTAAGTTCTGACGCATTTTATTAACATCGTGGTCGTCATTTGTAATGTCAACGCCCTCAATGTATATATGCCCCTGATTAATGTTCTCTAAGCGGTTTATAGTGCGAAGTGCAGTAGATTTACCAGAACCTGATGGCCCAATAATAACTACTTTTTCACCACTTCTAACGTCAAGAGATATATCTTGTAAAGCGGCAAGCTGCCCAAAAAACTTCCATACGTTTTGCATGGAAATAATAACTGGAGCCTCAGTTTGTTTTTCTTGTGAATTATCGTTGATCTCTGTCATAGTGTGATAATCTCCCTTCTAGGTGGCTAACACCTTTTGAAAGTATAAGTGTAATCAATAAATATACAAGTGCAATGATAGTATAAGTTTCAAAATATTCAAAGGTTTGTGAAGCATATTCACGCCCACGGCGAAGTAAATCTGCAACGGCAATAATAGAAACTAAAGAAGTATCTTTTAGCATAGCAATACACTCATTACCAACAGGTGGTAAAATTGTACGCATAGCTTGAGGTAGAATAACTATAGTCATAGTTTCAAATCTGTTAAAACCTAACGAACGAGAAGCCTCGGTTTGCCCTTTATTAACAGCAAGAATACCTGCTCTGAAAACTTCGCCCATGTATGCACCATAGCAAAAGCTTAAAGAGGCAACAGCTGCAACGATAGGTGAAACTTGTAAAAAAGCTCCAAGTGCGTAATAAATATAGAATAATTGCATTAAAAGTGGAATACCACGAATAATTTCTACATAAGTTGAAGCAACAAGATTAATTACTCTATTACGCGATAATTTACCAAGCCCTGTTAGTAAACCAATAGGAATTGCAAGAGAAATAGATAATAAAGTTACTTGGAAAGTAACTAATAAGCCATCTGGAACAAATTTTAAAATATTCCAGTAAGGGTCAGGCCAAATTGTACAAAGTAATATAATTGATAGTAGGGCAAATAAAAAAGCAATATTCCAAGCCTGTAAAAGACTTTTGTTTTTAGGGTCTGGAATTGATGCTCCCTCAGTCATTATATAGGGAACTTTAATGTCGGCATCTAAGGGGTCTTTAGGATTTTCTTCCATAAATTATCCTCCGTTTATGATACAAATGTTCACCAAACCTAAGCTTGGTGAACATGAACATATAATAAAGTTTAATTAAAAACTAGTTAAATTAAATAATAAGCAAACTAGCTAAAATTATTTATCTTTAATTAATTTATTTAGCAAAGCCAACAGCACGATGTTCGCGAATTACAGTAACACGAATTTGCCCTGGGTAGGTTAAGTTTTCTTCAATTTTTGCAGAGATATCTTTACATAGTAAATATGTTGTATCATCATCAATACTTTCAGAATTAACCATAACACGAAGTTCACGCCCAGCTTGTATTGCAAAAGCCTTTGAAACACCCTCAATTGAAGTTGCAATTGCTTCTAAATCTTCAAGACGTTTCACATAGTTTTCTAAAAGTTCCTTACGGGCACCAGGTCTTGCACCTGATAAAGAATCTGCCGCTTGCACAAGCACCGCAAGTGCGGTATCAGGGCGAACATCTTCATGGTGGGCTGCAATTGCATGAACAATATCTTTATGTTCATT
>CAYJFV010000279.1:0-2494 GCA_964369275.1 uncultured Desulfovibrionaceae bacterium | reverse complement strand
AGTACATACATTGCCCCATTTCCGCCATCTTGCGGTTGAGCAGTACAAAAAGCAAGAATTAAATGCTTGAAAGGCGAATCAATAAGCCAGTGTGCTACTTTAGAACGTAAAACTGCAACCCTATCATGCGAATTAAGTCCTTTTCCAGTAACTATAAGCACACAACGCATATCTTTATAATAGGCATTTTTGAAAAATCCTAACAAGGCTAAATATGCTTGATAAGCGTATAATCCGTGTAAATCAAGGTGAGCTTCTGGGTTATAATGCCTTTGTTGAAGTTGTGCTAGTATTAGAATATCTAAACCAAGAATATTACATTGTATTAAATCCTCTGTATAGGTAAGTGCAAATTCTAGCTTACCTTCTTCAAAGTCATAAATCAGATGTGATCTATCATTTTGGTGAATAATTTGTTCTGGTTCTGGTGGGGCTATGCGGTCTGTGCCTGCTAAGGGGTTAACATCTTGCATAGCAGTAAAAAAATCCATTTCTTTTTCTTGTGCAATTTTAGTTGTTTGAAGTATAGCTTTTTGTTTTTCTTCTTCAATTTCACCAAGCTTAGAAGTACTTGTAACTTTATTTTTTAAAGCATCTGGCAAAGTGAGTGAATTTTGAAAAGAATTGTGCTTCTCTTCTTGTTTAGTTTTTGTTTGCTGTTTACTAATTTTTGAAGAGGGTTTATTTATAGAATTATTTTGAATAGCATTTTGTAATTGCTCTTCTTTACTTGGCACAGTATCTTTTGTGAATACTTTTGTATTCTTGCTCATACTTTGTAAAAATAGTTCATTTTCACTTTCTAAGTCGTTAGCGAGCCAAGAATCGTCATCATTTGCAATAGTTTTTTGTTTTGCAAGAGGTTTTACAGTTTTTTGGGCTTGAGTATGTTTATGGGCAGGACTTTTAGAGTCGCGGTAGTTTTTTTTATCAAGTTGTTTAAAAGGATTATCAAATGCCATGTTTTTACCATTTGTTTATGCTAAAATTAATTGTTCGTGTGTGTGTTTACGCTTTGTTACATTGCCAATTGTCCAAGCTGGCACTTGTAAATGCTCTAGTCTTTCTTTTGCTTCTTCTTCTTTATTTTTTGGTACGGCAAGAAGTAAACCACCAGAAGTTTGTGCATCAAAACTAAGTAAGGCTTTTAGGGCTAAGTTGTCATTTGCTGTATCATAAGCATGTAAGGTTTTGCAATTACAATGTTTTTTATTATTGTATGTTCCTTGTGGAATAAGCCCTGAATTTGCTAAATATTCAACATTTTCAATAAATGGCAATTGGTTTAATGCAATTTCAACAGCTACATTTGAAGCTTTAGCCATTTCTAGTATATGCCCACCTAAACCAAAGCCTGTAATATCAGTTGCGGCTTTTAAAGACATATCTCTTATAACTTGCCCAGCTTTTCTATTTAGCATTGTAGCCCATTTATAAAGATTTTCTTCTGCATTTTTAGCATAATCAATGCCATTTTCTGTCCACTGTGCCTTAACCGCAAGCGATAATACCCCAATACCTAAAGGTTTAGTAAGAATAAGCACATTATCTTCAACTAAACCACTATTGCTAGCAATTTTTTTTGGGTCTATATAGCCAGTTACGCTTAAACCATATTTTATTTCATCTTCTTCTAATGTATGCCCACCAGCAAGCACGGCATCTGCTTCAATAATTTTCTCAATTCCGCCCTCTAGTATTTGAGCAAGAATATCTATGTCAATATCGGCAGAGGGAAAGGAAAGCACATTCATGCAAGACCAAGCCTCACCACCAACAGCATATATATCTGATAATGAATTAGCCGCGGCAATTTGACCGTATAAACGTGGGTTATTTCCAATAGGAGTAAGAATATCAATTGTTTGAACAAGTGCAGTACCAGTAGGTGGCATAGCAATTATTGTTGCATCTTCATTGTGTTCAAAGCCATGAATCATTCTGCCATTTTGGTCTGGCACTTTTGATAAATTAGCAAGGAGTTTCTCCAGCACCTCTGGAGAAGTTTTTGCAGCTCAACCAGGTGCTTTAGATTTTTCCATAAGCTTTATCTGTGCCATTATGTATACCTCGTAAAAATAGTAGATAATATTTAAAAATAGTAGGGTTTTATGTAAAAAAAATCAAGTTTATTATTTTGGGAGATTTGTTTGGTAAGACATTCCAATTTGTAATATAGTATTATTTTTTTTCTCTCCGAGGGCTAAAGGGCGGTCAAGCCCTACGGAACTAAGTCCCTTTAGAATCCCTAATGCAAAAATATCAAAAGTTGATATTTTTGGAGAGTGTTATAAAATTAATTTATTACATATATTTTCGTGATTAAGGTGATTAACGGAAGTTTGACTAGTAAATGGTAGTCAAGAACATCAGTTATTCTGTGCAACACTTGTTATCCCAAGTGAGAAAAGCTGTTTTAAAATTTATCAAGTTACCTCACTTGTGTAACAAGTGCTGAAAATTTTACACTAGAGTAACTTACCATTTACTAGTC
>CAYJFV010000278.1:2157-2513 GCA_964369275.1 uncultured Desulfovibrionaceae bacterium | reverse complement strand
TAAAGCAAGTTTTTTCTTCAATTCTTGCTATAACTTTTACAAATGCCGCCGCAAGTGATATGAAAAGCAAGCTTATTGCAAGGCTTAAAACTATTGCCTTAGGCATAAGTGAAGACGATAAGAATATAAATTTACAAAAAAATGAAGCCATTCAATGTATTGAAGGCTTTATTGCAAACTATACAGCACTAAATATACGTACTATTGATAGCTTTTTATTCTTTATTCTAAGGCAAAGTTCACTAAACTTACACTTGCCCCCAAGTGTAGAGCCACTCTTCAATAGTAACGATTTTTTTACTCCTTTATTAGATGAGCTTGCCCTTGCTTCACTTGATAATAATTTAGACTTAGAA
>CAYJFV010000278.1:0-2144 GCA_964369275.1 uncultured Desulfovibrionaceae bacterium | reverse complement strand
TCAAGAAATGGCTTTATTACTAAAACCGAAATACGAAGAAATGTATAAAGCAATTTTCTATAATGAACCGCAAAAGGGATTTTTAGGCTTAGAAAAAATTAGGGAAAGAATTTTTCAAACTCTAAATGCCCTACAAAAATTAGATGATACTAAGCGAGCAAATATAAGCGATGTTGATAAAATTCGTAAAGAATACGATAAGTCTATTTCTTTATTTGAAAAAAAACTACTTACTTTGCAAAATTTATTAGCCGAGAGTGAACTAAAAGTTTTTGCTCCTTTTAGAAATGCCTGTGAAGATTTTAGCACAAATCAAAAAATAGGCTCATTTTTTATAGCAAGTGCAGATGACCTATATTATGCTATTTTACAAAAATCTACCGTAAAATTGCTAGATAGTGAAGAAAATGCTAAGCTTAAAGGAATAATTGCAACAGCAATTGAAAATGTTTCAAAAGCGGCAAAACTTCCTTATTTACTAAGTTCTGCTAAAAAATATGCTCCTGTAGTAGATTTTTGTAAACTTGTTCTTGAAATGCAAAGCTATGAAGAATTTAGTAAAGGTAAAATTTTGTCAGAGCGTATCCCCTTAGTTTTACAAGAAATTATTGAGGGCGATGCCGCTTTACTACCACAAATATTAGAACAACTACCTTATGAACTAGACTCTGTTTTAATTGATGAATTTCAAGATACAAGTAATGCACAATGGAATATAATTAAAGCTTTTAGCGAAGATATTCTTGCTAGGGGCGGCTCGTTCACGTATGTGGGCGATGTAAAGCAGGCAATATATTCGTGGCGTGGTGGTAATTCTTTCTTATTTGAAAATATTCTAAAAGAACTTCAAGGCGAAATTAAAAAAACTACACTTGAAACTAATTGGCGTTCCAGCAAAGAAGTTATTGAATTTAATAATGAAATTTTTTCACAATTTAAAGATATAACTTTTGCTAAAGAAATTGAAGAAAGCCTTATGCCTGAAAATTGTGATGTTGATACAAGTTTTGCTAAAGAATTAAGTTCATTATTTGAAGATGTTGCACAAAAAGTATCGCCTAAACACGAAAATTCTTTATACGGTAAGGTGGCTTTACATAGTTACTTTGTGGAACATTCTGGGCGTGGAAAGCCTTCAAATGAAGTAGTGCATGCAGCTGTAAAAGAGGCTATGTGCAATGCAATTGAAGAAAGCCATTCAAGGTATGACTATAAAGATATGGCAATTCTTGTAAGAAACAATAAGCATTGTGAATTATGTGCAACATGGCTTACAGAGCAAGGAATACCAGTAATTACTGAGGGTGCGTTAAACCTTGCAAGTAATCATTTAATCAAGCAATGTATTTCTTTACTCGAATTTTTGAAAGATGAAAGTAATGAACTTGCTCTTTGGCATATTGCCGCCTTTGAGGGTTTATTTGAAATAGATAAAGTAATACATATTGAAGATATATTGAATTTTAGGCTGGAAACAGCAAAAACTATAGATAAAAATACTTCACAAAATATAATCGAAAATTGTTTAGAAAAAAAATCTGAATTAATTTTCAATGCACTTTTGAAATATAAAGAATTAATCAAAACTCAAAGTGTGTATACCTTGCTTTGTGTAATCATGGAAGATGCAAAATTATTTACTAGGTTTAATAAACAAAGTGGCTTCTTTGTGTGCTTGTTGGAACTAGCATTAAAAGCACAATCAAATGGGGTAAACACAATACATTCATTTTTAGAATATTGGCATGAAAAAGGGCAAGAAGAAAAAATTCCTATGCCTGAGGGCGTGAACGCTGTTCGTATTCTAACAGTTCATAAATCAAAAGGGGCAGAATTTAATGTCTGCTTTGTGTGGAATGAAGTTGCAAAACCTAGAAAAGATACTCATTTGAATTATTATGAAGTAGAAAATTTATCTTTTTTTGCGAACCATTCTTCGCTACATGAAAATTATGAAAATGATGCAAAAACACAGGCACTTGAAGTAATAAATTTATTTTATGTTGCTCTTACTCGTGCAAAAAATGAACTTCATATTTTATTTCAAGAAACAAATAAGCAAAATTCTTTGCTTGAAAGAATTTTTGATAAAGCTTTAGCTTCGGCTACTCCTGCTAAAGAAGCTGAAAAAACCAATAAAACAT
>CAYJFV010000277.1:0-2521 GCA_964369275.1 uncultured Desulfovibrionaceae bacterium | reverse complement strand
GTAAGGTAAAAATCACCCCAAAATGAAACCCCCTTTTGGTTTCTCCCCAGGAAAATAAAAAAAATTATATTTAAGTTAATCTACCACTATTTTAAATGAAAATTCACTTTATTAGTATTTCCTATTTTACACACTACATGACTGAACAAAAACGCCACCTAATTCAGTAAAAACTAATGAGCTAAAAATGCCCTAAGTTTACCGCCTTAATTTGTTTGGTTTTAGAATTTTACAAGGCAGGCAAGGCTTTTTGTGAAGGAGTGTAGTTTTAAACACTACATGACTGAACAAAAAACGCCGCCTAACGCAGTAAAAGCTAAAACCAAACAAATTAATGGGCTAATAACCAATTTTTTGCATAACTCTGGTCCACTTTTAGTGGTACGCTAAACTTAATCTCTTCCCCAGAAATCTTGCAAGGCAACACACTAGACATCAAATAAGCCACTCGAAGCCCAGCTTCTTCAGCATTTTGCGTTGGTACAGATAATATAAGTTCATCATGTACTTGCAATAAAAGTTCAGCACCAAGTTCTTTTAGCTTGTCGTCATTAAATACTGCAAGCATAGAAAGCTTAATAATATCTGCCGCAGAACCTTGAATTAATGTATTTACAGCTTGCCTTTCCGCTAAGGCTCTAGCCTGTGGGCTAGGGCTGAATAAGTCGGGTAGGGGGCGAATCCTGCCAGCAATGGTGACAACATATTTCTGCTTTTTAGCATCTTCTAAGGCATCATCAAAGAAAGATTTTATGCCTTTAAGTCTGTCGAAATAGGTTTCGATGAAGTCTTTAGCTTCTTGCATAGAAACTTTAATATCTTGAGCAAGCTTTCTTGCACCCATGCCATATAGTAAACCAAAGTTGATGGTCTTTGCTGCTGAACGTTGTTCTTTAGTTACTTCTGATAAAGGAATATTATTTAGCAATGCGGCTGTAGAGGCGTGAATATCTTCATCGTGTTTGAAGGCGTTAATGAGGGTTTCTTCATTAGAATATTGAGCAAGAACGCGTAATTCAATTTGAGAATAGTCGGCAGAAATAAGGCTTTTACCTTCTTCTGCAATGAAACATTCACGCATACGCTTGCCTAAATCGCCACGAATAGGAATGTTTTGTAAATTTGGGTTAGAGGAGGAAAGTCTACCAGTTGCTGTTGCCATTTGGTTGAAAGAGGTGTGTATTCTGCCATCTGCTTCGACTAGTTTTGGTAATGGTTCTAGGTAGGTAGAGCGTAATTTTTCAAGCTTTCTGTATTCTAACAATGCGTCAATGATTGGGTGCTTTCCAATAAGTTTTTCTAAAGCATCTTGAGAGGTTGAGGTTTGCCCACCCTTTGTTTTACCAGAAATAGGAAGCTTTAATTTGTTGAATAAAACATCGCCAGTTTGCTGTGCGGAACGAATGTTAAATTCACCGCCTGCATGCTCGTAAATGCTTTTTGTTATGCTGTCTAAATTGCTTTGAACTTCTAGTAAAAATTCTTCGCTTATAGCTTTATCTAGTAAAATTCCACGCTCCTCCATGCGTGCAAGAATTGGAATAAGAGGAAGCTCTATTTCCTTGTAAAGATTGATTAAATTAGACTGCTCAAGCTCTGCTAAAAAGATATTTTTAATTACAAGAGCATGCTGTGCAGGGTTTGTTCCTGTGAATTTGCTTTTGTTTTTACCGAACTTTAATAGGCTTGATATTTTAGCAAAAGAATAATCACGCTGTTCAGGGGTAAGCAAGTATGAAATCATAGATAAGTCGAATATTTCAAATGAGTTAGCTTCAATAATTTCATAAAAGAAAGGGTATTCTTTTAAAAGAGCTTTTAAATCAAAGCAGGCAATAGACTTGAATTGCTTTATAAATTCGAGAAGATTTTCTGTATTGCCTGTGTAGTTGAAATTTTCATTAGCATAGGCAATGTATATACCTGTTTTATTGCGTTCAACATGATGTACAGGGAGAAATGCAAGTTCTGTGTTATTGGTGTTTGATAAAGTTGGCAAGGTTTCAAGTTCAGTAATTTCAATTTCAGAAACTTTTTCTTCAGCAAACATATCTAGTAAAGATAATTGAGTTTCGTTACTTGATTTTGCCTTTTTAGCTTTAACTTCTGCTTTTGATGTAATATCTTCTTGAGGGGTATCAAACAAAGAAAGTGTAGAACTAGAACTTGTGGCGGTTGCAAGAGGTGCTGAACTTTGGCTAGTTTCGCGGGTTTGAATAATACCTTTTTGTACAAGCCTATCAAATTCTTTTTGAAGTGAGGGCATTTGATATATTTCAAAAAATTGCATGCAGGCGTTGTAATCGGCACCTTTTAGGCGTAAATCTTCTTTATTTACGTGCTTACAGCAGTCTACATCAAGGGTGGTAAGTTCGCGATACATGAACATGGCATCAAGGTTGCCCTCGAATTTAGTTTTTATTTTGTCGGGCATAGAGTCGAAATTATCGCGAATGGCTTCAAGGCTTGGGAAGTCTTTAAATATTTTTTCAGCGGTTTTTTCGCCAATGCCACGAATACC
>CAYJFV010000276.1:0-2525 GCA_964369275.1 uncultured Desulfovibrionaceae bacterium | reverse complement strand
AATTCTTCGTTGTGCCAATACGCTGGCATGGAATTTAAATCTAAATTTTCAACTGTATTAGTTGCAATTTCAATATCTGCAAAATCTCTTAATATATTTGCATACATAGCATTTGCATAAGGGGAATTTGGCGTTTCTAAATGTGCATAGGAAATAAGATACTTCCCTTTACCATATACACCACTTACTGCAACAGGCTCATTTTCTAAACGTGGATCAAGATATTGCCCAAATAATTCAATGCTTTCTTGATTATAGGCTTCAACAAAAGATTGCGGTAAATCCGCCATATATAAATCGGGCGTGCCTTTTTTATATCTTGCTAGTATTACAGGTGAATTTTCAACATTTTCAACAGCAAAACGTGCAGGAAACCATACAGGAAGCATACTATTGCTTTTATCAAAACCACTTGGTTTATACGAATTATCTTCAGAATCTACAAAAAGATGCCCAGAAATATGGTGCAAAAGTTTATCTTGAATGAGCGACCTGCCCCACGGGCAAAGACCTAAACCTTCTTTTGTGTTCAAAGCTAACCCACAGCCACCACAAAAGCCAAGATAATTTCCGCCATTTTTAACAAATTTGCGTATATACTCTAAGCCTTTTTTGCCTAAACTTTTTGCCTTAAACCTTGCAGAACCACCAGGCACAATTAAAAGCTTTATGCCCTCGGGTAAGCCTTTTTCTTCAATATCATCTGCATAAACTAATGTAAAAGGCACGTTTAAAGAACGCAAACTATGAAGCACTAAAAAGCCCCATATATGCGAGTGTGACCATAGCAATGCTATAGAATTATTTTGAAAATCTTCTTTTTTTGCCTTATTCATTTTTACAATATAGACTTGAAATTAAATATTGTAAAGTTTTTCTCTTAATTTATTTTTTAAGATATTGAATTAACACATTATTGCAGATTTATCATTTTATGCCCTATTGCACAAAAGTAAAAAGTATTGTATAAGTCTAGAGTTATTTTTATTTATTTGATTTCAACATTTTACATATAGAGGTTAAGATTATGGCTAAAAAGTCTTCACAAGATCCAGCAGAAGCACGCCTAGACGCATTAAAAACTGCCCTTGCAGGTATTGAACGCAAATACGGGCAAGGTGCAGTAATGAAACTTTCAGACGATATTCATGTTCAAACAGCTGTTATTCCAACAGGTTCACTTGGGCTTGATTTAGCTTTAGGAATAGGCGGTATACCAAAAGGCCGTGTTACAGAAATTTTTGGGCCAGAATCATCTGGTAAGACAACTCTTACTTTACATATTATTGCTGAATGTCAAAAAAAGGGTGGTACAGCAGCTTTTATTGATGCTGAGCATGCACTTGATACTTCTTACGCTCAAAGATTAGGCGTAAATACTTCTGAATTACTTGTTTCACAGCCTGATCACGGTGAACAAGCACTTGATATTGCTGATATGCTTGTACGTTCTAATGCTGTTGACTTAGTTGTTATTGACTCTGTTGCAGCTCTTATTCCACAAGCTGAGCTTGATGGACAAATGGGTGAAACACAAGTTGGTGGTCATGCAAGACTTATGTCGCACGCATTACGTAAACTTACTGGTACTATTCACAAATCAAACACATCAGTTATTTTCATTAACCAAATTCGTATGAAAATTGGCACAATGGGTTATGGTTCACCTGAAACTACAACTGGTGGTAATGCTCTTAAATTCTATTCTTCTGTGCGTTTAGATATTCGCAAAATTCAAACACTAAAAGATAAAGAAGAAGCTATTGGTTCACGCACTCGTGTTAAAGTTGTAAAAAACAAAATGGCACCTCCTTTTAGAGAAGCAAACTTCGATATTATTTGGGGTACTGGTATTTCACGCTCTGGTGAAATACTCGATATAGCTATTGAAGCAGGTATTGTTGATAAAGCTGGTTCTTGGTTTGCCTATGGTTCAGAAAAGCTTGGGCAAGGTAAAGAAAATGTACGTGCATTGCTTGACCAAAACGATGAATTACGCCAAAGCATTGAAGCTCAGGTTGTTGAACATTTAGGCTTCTCAGGGCAAGAGTTTAGCCCTACAGCAGAGGAAGCCCTAGAAGCTGAACAATTCGACGATAACGTATAAAAAATGCGTCCTGTAGTTGTTAAAGTCTATGGCAACCTAAGCCCTGTTAATGAAGAATGCTATAAAGAAGCTGTTCAAATTACAGAAGCTTGGAATTTGTACGATGTGGTAGAATTAAATAAAGACTTACTTCTATTCTCATACGAGGGCGAATATTTCCCCTGCGACGAAATAGTAGAAGTTTTAAAATCTTACCACAATACAGAAACACAAGGTAAGCTTGACTGTATTAACCTTGAAGAATGGACGCTAAGCCGTCACTTTTTCAATAAAAATGAACCATACCGAACCAATACCGCAAGCCTAGACCACGCAATAGACAAAGCTCAAAATAAATAAAAATAAAGGGATATTAAAAGCAATATCCCTTTTGTTTTTTCTTTTTCTTTTTTCTCTCCGAGGGCTTAGGACGGACAGT
>CAYJFV010000275.1:0-2536 GCA_964369275.1 uncultured Desulfovibrionaceae bacterium | reverse complement strand
TATATACGCTTCAGCCAATAATTAAGTTAGGTATACTTCATATAGGCTTTTTTGCCTCAATATTTTATGCATACTAATTACTAGCTTTCATTTTTTAATATTACTTTTTTGGAAAAGCTATGCAAATACATCAATTCAAAGAAATAACACCCTTAGAACTTTCAATGTATAAATCGCTTATTAGGGCGACATTATCTACTGAAACAGCTGAACATTTAAAAAGAATAGCTGGTATAATTCAGCGAACAAACAAATTTCTTATAGTTTCACATGCAAGCCCTGACGGTGATGCTATTGCGTCTTCTTTGGCTATGGCTTTTATTCTAGAGCACTTAGAAAAAGAATATATTCTTTATAATGAAACTAGTCCGCTACCAGAATTTTTGAATTTCTTACCTAAACCGCAACCATTTTATCACGATTTAGACAATCTGCCTTTTAAGCCTGAAATAATTATTGTGCTTGATTGTGGTGATAGAAATAGAATTGGTATGCATAAGGATAAGTTGCTAAAACTTGCACCCTCTATTAATATAGATCACCACTTAGACAACCCAAATTTTGCAAGCCTAGAAAATTTAGTTGATACAAGTATGGCGGCAACAGCAAATATTGTTGCATGCCTTGCAATTGAACTTAATACTCCGCTTGATATTGAAATTTGTACTTGCTTATATACTGGTATGGTAACGGATACTGGCTCATTCTCCTATTCTAATGCAAACACTAGGGCATATTTAACAAGTGCATTGCTTGTTGCTTGTGGGGTGCAGCCTAACCTTATATCTACAAATTTAGATAGTAGCTGGAGTGAAAGAAAAAATAGGCTTTGGGCGTATTTAATGTCTAACTACACATTTGTTGAGGAGTTAGAAACCGCTTATATGCTAGTTACACAGGCAATTTTGGAAGAGCTAGAGGCAGATAAAGACGACCTTGAGGGCTTTGTAGAACATTTAAGAAAGTTGCATAATGTACGCATTGCCTTTGTGCTTCGTGAAAAAAATGCTTCAGAATGTAAAGGCTCTTTTAGATCTTCTGGTAAAGATGATGTGCAAAAACTTGCAAAGTTTTTTGACGGCGGTGGGCATAAGAATGCGGCTGGTGCTACATTTAAAACTAACATGGTTGAAGCATCTGAAAAGATATTAGATACTATACGAAATAATAAAAATGATTTTTTACCTTTGTACTAAGGAAAAAATATGACATATAGCACAAGAATAAATTATACACGTTCGCAGGTAATACCTGATGAAATTAAGCTTGCCCGCTTTGCAAAAACCCCTGAACTTGGACCAAAAATACTTTTTTTTAGCGGTGGTACGGCGTTAACTCAAACAAGTAAAACTCTTACAAATTATACACATAATAGTATTCATATTATTACACCTTTCGATTCTGGTGGAAGCTCTGCTACATTGCGTGAACATTTCAAAATGCCTGCAATTGGCGACTTACGTGCAAGAATAATGGCTATTGCGGATAGATCTTTAACAGGTACACCTGAAGTTATACAATTATTTTCATACCGTTTTGCACTTGATAAATCTAACTCTGATTTGAATGATATTTTGCTTAACATGGCTGAAGGTAAACACCCTTTAGTTAAAGCTTTACCCTATCCAATACACAAAATTATCCGCTCGTACTTACTAAATTTTTACAATGGAATGCCTAAAGATTTTCCTTTGCAAGGGGCAAGTATTGGTAATTTAATTCTTACAAGTGGCTATTTAGCTTTTGAACAACAGCTTGATAGTGTGGTGTATGTTTTTTCACAGCTAGTTAATGCAAAAGGGGTTGTACGCCCTGTGGTTGATGCCTGTGCCCACTTGTGCGTAGAACTTGAAGACAAGCAAATTATATATAATCAGAACAATTTTACGGGCAAAATGCAAAGCCCTATCACTTCGCCGATTAAGCAAATTTTTCTTACTGACCCAATAACGAAAATGCCAATTGATTTGCCTGCTTCGCAAAACGTTATTGAACTAATAAAGCAAGCAGATTTAATCTGCTACCCTATAGGTTCGTTCTTTTCTTCGCTTTTAGCAAACTTACTGCCTAAGCATGTTGGGGAAGCTATTGCACAAAACCCATGCCCGAAAATATTTATACCCTCAACAGGAATTGACCCTGAGTTATTAGGCTATACAAGAGAAACACAAACAAATATTCTGCTAAAATATTTGCAAAAAACTACTAGTATTCCAGTTGACAATATTGATTATAGCAAGATACCTTCTTATTTAAACTATATATTGCTTGATATTACAAATGATGGTTTTGAATTTGAAGATGAAAGGTTAAATAGCAGTATTAAAACTTTATTTTACCCTCTTATTCCTAAAGAAACTAGTCCTTATATATCAGAACATGCATTGTGTGATGTTTTACTTTCGCTCTGCTAGGCTAGGAATTAAAAGTACATTCTGGCAATAATTTTGATAAATATTTAGAAACACACCCTAGAGCCTAGAGGTTTATTTTTATGCCAGTAAAATCAAAAACAGTTAGTATGCTTAAATTATGC
>CAYJFV010000274.1:0-2554 GCA_964369275.1 uncultured Desulfovibrionaceae bacterium | reverse complement strand
TTCGTAAAATGAAAACTCGTTGGGGAACGTGTACGCAGTCAAAGAATAAAATCACGCTGAATGAATATCTACTCAAAGCGGACTTGTTGTGTATTCAGTATGTCGTCTTGCATGAGCTTACGCATTTGCTTTATCCTAATCATAGTAAAGCTTTCTATACTTTTTTGACTATTCACATGCCAGATTGGAAAACTCGCAAAGAAAGGTTAGATAAGGACGTTGTGCAGGGTTTGTAGGAAGGGATTATAATTGACATCTATTATTTTGATTATATCTTAACATTATAACTATATTTTGAGGAGGATTATAATATGTATAAAACTTGTGATAAAATAAGTAAGGGCGCACTGCGTTATGAAATAGATTACAATCATCGCTTTATACGATTAAGTGATGATTTCCCCGCTACTGGTTTTAGAGGTGCAAGATTTGATCAAGAAACTAAAGTACCATTTGGTGCTATTAATTCTATATTAAATTTAAGTCCTAGTATTAAAACTCATTCTTTTTATTCCCTTTTTTCAAAACACTCTACAAATAATGGACCAATGCTTACTGCTGCATTAATTCATGAAAATATTGTACAAATTAATAGACATGGTGGCTACAGAGTTATAGGTAAACTATAATCTAAGATTATTGAGATAATTGTTTAGAACAAGAGAGTTAGAGGGATACAATAAAAAAACAAACAGGTGCATCAAATTGCTATGATACAATATTTTCTAGCTCTGATAAAAAGACTTGTCCTCGCTCCTTGATTGTATTAACGATAACTTCTTTTTCAGGGAAGTTTAAGTATTGCCTGTTAAAATCTTCACTATACATATCTATACTTGAAATCAGTTTTTCAGTTAGTATTTTTGCAATTTGCACAAAATCATTTTTCCCATAATGAATATCATCTATAAATATCAACCAGTGTGTTGCTCTTATACCTGAAGGTTTCAATTTATTACCGATTGCAAGTGATAAATCTTCAGGTAAATTATACGGCTTAGTGCTAACTAAGTCATAAAATGGAGCTAGTCTTGGTTTTTTATGAATGTCAGTATAGAGTAATGAAAGATTTTTTAAGTGTGCATCAGCATTACCAATAAGATAATTAAACACTACCCACTGCAAAAGCCTTATTTTGTCTTGATCTGGATTTTCAACTTTATCAAGTAGTTCAAAGCATTTCATAAGTGAAGCTTGTTTATATTTACTTGTTTGATATTTAAATTTACTTGCTAAACCTAAAGCTTGGCAAAAATCTTCTTGGTGGAATTTTTTTATAGTCACATTGTTTGTGTCAATGCATTCTCTATCGAAGCGCTCAACACAAAAAGCGTGTGGTAAGCTATTTGTTGCAAAAAATGGGGCGACTTCTAAACCAAGTTGATACGCTAAACCCATACAAAAAATTTCATTATAAACAATATTCGGAAAGCGTGAAGATGGCTTTTTAATAATATGCGTAGTAGGTGAACCGTTTATCGTCTTATACATAGTCGAATCAGGCGAAATATAAACAGATGTTTTTTCTTGTGCTCCTGCTAATGACATTCTTCTAGTTGGAAGAGCAGAAGAGCTATTAAAATCATTTTCTGAATTGTCTTCGTCACAAACTTTATGGCTAGTTATGTATTCTATCAGCTCTTGCGGTGGAAAAGGAGTATACCTTTCTTCAAAAGCTTGTTGAATATTCTCGCTAGTATTTTCGGGAATAATAGATAGAGCACCAGAACAATCTTTTCCAAGCTCTGCTAAAAGCAAGAAACATAAGTCACTACTAATACCCAATTTATTAGCTATATTTTTTCTAATTTCTTCTTCAAGCAATAAGTTATCAAAGAAAGCAAAACTTTCTTCTGTGCTATATAAAGAGCTTGTAAGAGGAAGATTTAATGATATAGCAAAGGAGTTACTTGAGGCACACCAAGTATCTGAATATTGAAATTTAAATGTTTTATTATTTTTACTCGTGAGAACGCCAACAAGTATATCCTCATAAAATACATTTAAATTTTTAGCCATGCTAATAGACCTGTAGGCTGAGTTTTAATGCTGACAGAATACGCAAAATGTTTTCTAAAGAAGTGGTAGATGAGTTTACTGTTGCACTCACAATGTCATAGCTTGATAAACCTGTCATTGTTGCTAAATCATTTTCAGTAAGCCCAAGTATGTGCATTCTATTTCTAATTAATACAGATAGCTGCCCAGCTTGTGTACTAGCACTCATCATGTTATGCAAAGCTTGACTTCTTTGCTCATTTTCTTTTCGTAATCTTTCAAGACGTTCATTTTGTTCTTGTAGATGTCTATTTTGAACTGATGAATGATTTTGAAAAGGATTATTCTGAAAGGGATTAAATGGCTTGTTGTTATACATGTTAATCTCTCTTATTGTTATGTTCAGTAAGTAATAGTAAATAGTTAGTAGGCTTTTGTCAATTCAAACTTGAAAAATTGCTACTAGGTTAGGAATAAGTTAGGAAAGTAAAAATTCCCCACAAAAAAGCTTACATATTTCTATGTAAGCTACTGTTTTTATTGGTTGCGGAGACAG
>CAYJFV010000273.1:0-2573 GCA_964369275.1 uncultured Desulfovibrionaceae bacterium | reverse complement strand
CTGACGGCACTGGCGTTGAGCGTATTATTCCTCTTCACTCACCATTTATCGATCGTATCGAAATGGTAACAGAAGGTGCAGTACGCCGTTCACGTCTTTACTACCTACGTAAACTCAAAGGTAAAGCTGCTAGAATTAAGCCAAAAAGCCGTTACGCTAAAAAAGCTTAATCTAAAGTCATTAAGATTTGAAAAAAGAGGAATACATTGTATTCCTCTTTTTTTATTTAATGTTTTTATAAGTTATTCAGGTATGTAGCCAGTATCTTCTAGTAATTTTTTTTGTTCTGCGGCAAGCTTTGCAAGTTCATCACAGCGTTCATTCATGGGGTGTCCGCTATGGCCTTTAATCCAATTAAAGTTTATTTTGTGCTTTTGCAGTTCTATATAAAGTTCTTCCCATAAATCTTTATTTTTTACATCTTTTTTATTGGCAGTTTTCCAACCATTCTTTTGCCAATTTGTAAGCCATTGTTTTTTTATAGCATTTATTACGTATTGAGAATCTGTAAAAATTTCAACATTGCAAGGTTCTTTAATGGCTCGTAAGCCTATAATCACACCTAATATTTCCATGCGGTTATTTGTTGTAAGAGTGTAGCCTTGCGAAAGTTCTTTTGTGTAATCTTTTGCTTTGTATTCAAGTATTACACCATAGCCCCCCCTGCCGGGGTTACCTAGGCATGAACCGTCAGAGTATAAATTTATTGTTTTACTCATTATTTAATTTATCCTGCGTTGTATTTGAAGAAGTTGTCTTTTCATTTTCTTGTGTGCTTACTGTTTTGTTGCCTTCTTCGTCAAATTTAACTTTTTTATGTTTGCCAAAAAGTTCATACTCTACATATTCATCGTCTTTTATGTCAGATTCTATTGTTTCGCTAACTTCTTGTGCAAGCCTTTCACGCTCTTTTAGAAGTTTTTGAGCATCTTCCATTACATTGCGATAGCCAGCGGCAATACCCACAATAAAGCCAACTATCAAGCCAATGGGGTCGGTTTTGAAATAGTTGTCGAAAAGATAGCCAAGAATACAGCCAAGCAATGGGCCTGAAATCATGTGCATTCCAATTACCGATGCGGTGCTTGAAAACGCAGAAAAGGCAGAATTTTTATTCTTTTTCTTGTTATTTACTGTATTTTTGGAATTATTACTCATTTTTTGGGTATCCTTTTGCTTGTAATTTCAGTGAATATATGTCAAAGTGTGATAACTTAAGCGGTATGTTGTTGCTTAAGATATATATAAGGAGTTCTTATGTCAATTAAAAATGGTGACCTTGTTTCAGTACATTATATTGGTACATTTGAAGATGGAACAGAATTTGATCGCTCACAAGAAAATAATCCGCTTACATTTAAAGTAGGTTCAGGGCAAGTTATTGAAGGTTTTGATAAAGCAGTTATAGGCAAAGCTAAAGGCGATACTTTTACAGTAACTATTCCACCAGCTGAAGCGTATGGTGAATATGATGAAGAGTTAGTTTTTGAGGTTGACCGCTCCCAACTTCCAAGTGATATTACCCCTGAAGTTGGTATGGCTTTACACATGGAAACAGAACAAGGTGCTATTGAAGCAGTAATTGTTGAAGTTAAAGATGATACACTAGCTTTAGATGCGAATTTCCCAATGGCTGGTGAAGCTCTTACTTTTGAAATGACAATTGTTTAAATAAATATTTTTTATTTTGTAATAAGGCTCGCTAAGGCGGGCTTTATTTTTTTAATTCAAACTAGGGTGTGTTTCTAAACAAGAGAATATTTTATCACAAGTTCTTTTGCTTTTTTTGCACAAATAGGGTCACAATCGTTCATGCCTTGAATTAAAGCTTCTGTAGCAAGGTTTAAGTATTGTGGGTAGGTATCAAGTAAAATTTCAACGGCGTTGAAGCAATGAATACGTAGGGGGGCGAAGTCGCAAAAGTTGCTGTCCCCGTCGCGGTCTCGAATGTAGGAAATAAGAATTTTATGGTATTCTTTTGCTAAATTTTCGTCTTCAATAAGGCAATAGGCAAAAGCCATTGGTAAACCCCAACCAATATTGCCAGATTCTTCGTTCATTTGCCAAATTAAACGCCTTATGATAACGCGAGCTTGCTCTGTTGTTTCTTTATTTTGATAAATTTTTGCAACGGCGTAGCCTAACATTTTTGCGGCACGTGAGGTAAGTGGTTCTTGTTCGGGTAAGCAGGCAAAAAGTGGGCTAATCCATTGCTCTAGTGGTAGCTGTTGAATAGAATTTGGTAGGGTATTATTTGAAAAATCTTGTTTGTTAAGATAATTTCGAAGTTCTGATTTTATTTTTCTAAAGTGTGGCATAATTTTTCCTTTTGCATGAAAGACTATGTGATTATGATAAGCATATTATATATTAATGACAAGTGGTATAATGTTTATTAGGTAATTATATTGGGTAATTTGTTATAAAATAATTAAAAAAAATAAAATAAATAAAAAAGAGCTTGACATTCCATAAAAAAAAGGGCAAAAGATTTCTCTCGTATTGAGAATATTTCTATATGGCGGATGGAGGTTTATTATGTCTGCAACTAGTAAAATACTTGAAAATGCTGT
>CAYJFV010000272.1:0-2577 GCA_964369275.1 uncultured Desulfovibrionaceae bacterium | reverse complement strand
AAAGCAGCCATAACACCCATGTTAGAAACTTCTAAACCAAATGATGCCGCGTGCGGAGTAACAGCTTCGTTGAAAGCTAAAGCCGCAGCATCGCCTGAACCTGAAAGAACAGCTAAAAGGAATGGGCCAAATGTTGCTGATAATTTAACAACACTATCGCCTGAGCTTTTAAGCATTTCAGTAAAGGCTGTAATCATACCTAATGAGTTCATACCAGCAACGAAAACAGCAGCAGCAATAATAATACCGATAACATCAGCATAGCCTTTGCCCATACCATTAAAAAATTCGCTAGTAGCTTTAGCAGGGTTTACACGTGTTGCAGCCATACATAACATACTACCAATAAGCATAGCATGTGGTACTTTAATTTTTGATGCCCATGAAATAGCTTCGCGTGCTTCTGGTGTGCTAAATGCAACTAAAAGTAACACAGGGAAAACAGGTAGAAATGCATAAAGTGGATTTACTTTAAAGTTCATGTGTGAATCATCATAATCTTCACTAACATAGCCTTTGTTTTCTTTTAAGTAAATTGATACAATTGTTAAACTTGCAGCACCAATAAGCATAGAAATAACAGATGGTGTAAAGAAAGTAGCAACAATATCAATAACTTCTTTACCTGCAAGATTAGCAATCATAGGTGTATGAGCTAAACCAGGTGATAAAGAAGAACCAAAAGTACCAAGAATAACAGCTGAAGCAGCAGTAGCTGGGTGTACACCTAAAGACATTAATAATGGAATAAGCACAGCACCCACCGCAGATGTAACACCAGCAGCAGAAGTTAGTGAAATATTAACTAAATAGGTAAGAATAACTGCACCAGGAATAACAATAAAGCTTACTTTTGATAAAACTTTTACTAAAGCGTGAATTAGGTGTTTATCACATTCAGTATACTTCATAACAAATGCAAAACCCATTACAGAACAGATACTTTGAATAAGCCCGCCTGTTATCATTCTGCTTGAAAAAGCATCTAAAGCGATAAGCGGATTCATTGATAAAATAGTCATCAATAAACCTGCTCCAATTAAAACAAGACGTGTTTCGTATTGTTTAATCAATAAGTACACAACGCCTAGAACCACTATTAGTCCCATAATCATGCCAAGTGTTCCTGTCATTAATTTTCTCCTAAAATAAATTATACAGTCGCCTTATAACCTAATTATTATCACTAGTCTAGCCTTTTTACCTAAATTTTAAGTAATTTTTCAATAATATTATTTTTAGGCTAAAATAACTATATATAAACATTGCGTTTTAAATATTATTTAATTATAGTCCATAAAAAAGAATATTTAGTTTAATTGGAGGCAAAATGGATATTAATTGGATTATGAATGTTATCAACACTCTAGCTAAAATAGGCAGAACTGATGAAGGTGGTTCTAACCGTTTAGGCTTTACAAAAGAAGATATTGAAGCACGTGAATACTTTATTTCTTTAATAAAAGAAATTGGTTTAGAATATAAATTCGACAATTTCGGTAATATTTTTGCCAGACTAGAAGGAAGCGATAAAAATGCACCTGTAGTTGCAACTGGTTCTCATATCGATACAGTTCCTAATGGTGGCCATTATGACGGTATTCTAGGTAGCGTACTTAGCTTAGCTTGCTTAAAAAAGATTAAAGAAGATGGCGTTGCCCATACAAATCCAATTGAACTTATTGTTTTTCAATTAGAAGAATCAAGCAGATTTTCCCATGCAACCATGGGTAGTAAAGTAATTGCTGGTAAAGATATTATGCCTGCTTGGTCAAAAGCACAAGATAAAGACGGTGTATCACTAAAAGATGCAATGAAAGAATGCGGCTTTGACTTTGATAAACTTCCAGAATCAAAAAGAAAATCTAATGAATTTAAAGCCTTTATTGAAGCTCATATAGACCAAAGTAAAGACTTAGAAAGAGCAGAAAAAGCAGTAGGTATAGTTGAAGCCATTGCAGCCCCTATACGTTCAAAAGTTACTGTTGAAGGCAGAGCCGACCATTCAGGCTCTACCCAAATGGAACATAGAAAAGATGCTTTAGTAGCCGCTTCTGAATTAATTCTTGCAATAAATAAAATTGCAAATACCTACTCAAATAAGAAAATTGTTGCTACAGTTGGTAATGTAAAAGTATACCCTGGTGCAATGAACGTAGTACCAGGTAAAGCTGAACTATTTATCGACTTACGCGGAATTTATAAAGATATTATGGACGAAGTTTTTGCCTTATTCAAAGAAGAAGCTAAAAATATAGATGCCAAATACGAAACTACTATGACATTTGAATTATTAAGTTCTGAAAATCCTGTAAGCATGGACAATAATATTAAATCTACCCTAGGCAATGTATGTAACGACTTATCAATTGCTTATGAAGATGTAATTAGTGGTGCTGGGCATGATGCTATGAATATGGCAACCCTAACCCCTACAGGTATGATATTTGTTCGTGGTAAAGCAGGTATTAGCCATAACCCAGCTGAATTTGCTAGCGAGCAAGATATTGAACAAGGTTTCTTAGTGCTTTGCGAAACCCTAAAACGATTAGCAAAGTAGAATTAATTGTTTTAGTT
>CAYJFV010000271.1:0-2614 GCA_964369275.1 uncultured Desulfovibrionaceae bacterium | reverse complement strand
AATGTGCTTTAATTTGCTTACATGATGCAAATATTGCATTAAAATACTGCACAAACGCCCTTTTAATGAAACAAGGGAAATTGGCTAAAGAACTTGATTTAAGAAATACAAATATTCAAGAATTAAAATCCAGCTTTACAAATATTTATGGCGAAGTAGATATTATTCAGCATAACAATAATTACTTAATGGTAAAATAGATTATTTAGAAATATTCTCTAATTTGTAATTCTATTTCTATTTTTTTCATCAATAAGCAAAATAAATACTGTTGCAAGAATAAGTAAAGCCCCAACCCAACCAAAAAATGTAAAACTTTCGCCCCAAATATACCAAGCGGCAAAAGTGGCAATTGCAGGCTCAAAATTTGCTATTATTGAAGCTTTTGTTGGGTCTAAAATTTTCATACCCTCACAATATATCCAATAGGCTATATAGGTGCTAATAAATGAAATACCAAGCAATGCAAGCCAAACGGCAGAACTAAAATTAATGCGAATTTCAATAAATGGTGCTATCGAAATTGCCGCAATAATTGAAGCATAGCCATATAAAGTGAAAGGCGAATATATAGTTAAATATTTCTTTGTAACAATAAAGTGTGTTGCATATAAAAAACCCGTTAATAAACCAAAAAATATACCCATAATCGGTAATGTTTTTCCAATTGTATTAGCATCGCCCGTATTGCCAGCCGAAAAACTTATGCAAGCAACACCAGCTAAAGCTATAAGTATTCCTAAAAATGTTATTTTTGTTAAAGCAATTCCAAAGAACATTCGCGAAAATAAGGCAACCCAAGCAGGGGCTGTATAAAGTAAAACAGAGGCTAAAGCAACACCGCCATCTCTAATAGCATATTGCCCTGCTCCAAAAAAAGTTGCTATTGAAAACACACCAAAAAGTACAAAAACTCCAAGATGTTTTATACTATGCACTTTAGCATCTTTTATACAAATAGCGTGTGTAAGCATGAAAATACCAGCAAATAAAGCACGCCAAAAGGCAACTTCTAAAGGGGCTACCCCGCCAGACATTGCAATACGCCCAAATACGCCTAGCACACCCCAGCAAAGTGCCGCTATAAAAATAAAAAGATAGCCTAAATATATTCGCATTATACCCTCAAAAAATATAATTACCAAGAGCGTACACGAAGTACTAGAAAGGTCAAGAATTACTTTGTTTGAGTTTTAGCACGTACTTTTATTTTTTAAGATTTCATTTCTTTAATTGGGCAATCTATCTTTTTAATAAATTGTATTTTTTCTGCTAGTTCTAAAACATTAACACAGGCATAATCTTGCTGAATTTGCAGAATATTTCTTTTATCTAGTTTTTGAATATCGGCTAGAATAATTCTATTTACTGCTTGGTGGGCAACTATAAGAATGTGCTTGCTAGAGCTTTGCGTTTCTGATTTTATAGAATTACAAAGGTTATAGAAGGCTGGCAATACTCTTTGTTCTAAGTCTATAAAGCTTTCACCGCCTGTTGGGGGAGTGGAGTAAAAAAGTTCGCCGCGTTTTTCCCATTCTTCTTTATATTTTTCTTTAATTTCAGCCTTTTTCATACCCTCCCAAGTACCTAAAGATATTTCGCAAAAATCTTTTATTATAGTAGATTTTGTATTTGCATAATCTTCTATAATAATTTGTGCTGTTTCTTTAGTTCTTGTAAGTGGGCTTGTAAAAATAGTATCGAATTTTGTATTTTTAAAAAATTCTTTCCAGTATTTTGACTGCTCTTGCCCTATATGTGATAAAGGCAAGTCGGTTTGTCCTATCATATAACCATTAGTATCAATATGCCCATGACGCATTAAATAGATATAGTTTTGCATTATGTACCCTTAGGCGTATTGGCTAAAAATTTCTAAAAGTTCTTGTTCATATATATGGTTTGTAGGCTTGTTTACGATATCTTCTGCTAGAACACCTGCTGTATTATTGTACCAATCAATTATTCTATTGGCTAATGCCTCACGCTGATTTATTGCTTCTAAAGCTTCAATATCGTTTTGATAACGCTCGCGTACACGATTAAATCGTTCGATTGGGTTTACGTGTTCAAAGCCTACATAGTACCTGTCGGCAATGTACACACAAACACAAGCATAAAAACAGTTAATATCATCTATGTATTTGTTATTTATTAAGTTTGTAAAATTTTCTATATCTGTATAGTCTATACCCATTTTATTAAGTACAGTTTTATCCATATTCAAATGCGTTGCAATTGGGCTAGAAAGAGCTTCATAACCCATTGAGTGTAGTAATTCTTCACCTGCTATTGGGTGATTTTCTTCAAGTTTTTTAATATCGTGCAAAAGCCCTGCTATAAGAGCAAATTGTGGTTTGATTTCATTTTTATTTATTGCAAGAGCCAAGCGAAAAGAAGCAAGTGCAACTTTTAGTGAATGTTTTATTACTTTTTCAGGTAAATTTTCTTTGTGCATTAATGCTAAACATTCTTTAATAGATAGAAGCTCTTTATCTAAAGTAAAGTTTAAAAAATTTAATGCCTTATCGTGTTCAGAATCTGTATCAATGTCCGACAATATCCCCTCGGCTATAACATCAACTCTTGCATTTTCTGGAACGAGGGCCAAATA
>CAYJFV010000270.1:0-2614 GCA_964369275.1 uncultured Desulfovibrionaceae bacterium | reverse complement strand
CGCGTGGAATACCGGCTCATGTTCTTGCAAGGTTTGAGCATAGATTGCGTATTCCAACAAAAGATTCTATCCGTTCTTTGAATTTGGCAAATTCTGTGGCTATTGTTGCATTTTTTGCATTGGATAGGGTTGGGACATTGAATAAATGGCTGTAATTAAGCTCTTAGTGTTATAATGGCAGAATTGAGCGGTTAGAAACTTTAGAAGATTTACATGAAGAATTTATGGATATTTTTGCATTTGATTTAACAACAATATATTCTTTCTTGCTTACGCTTATGCGGGCTTCTTTAGTTATATTTATATTACCAGTATTTGGGGTAAGTTCTTTGCCTGCTCAGTGGAAGGCGGCTTTTGTGTTGGTGTTTACATTTGCTATATGGCCGCATGTCGCTTTGTCGGGCTTAGATATGCCCGAACACCCACTTGGAATAATTCTTTTTATGCTTGGGGAATTGATTTTAGGAATGGCACTTGGGCTTGCGGTAAGTTTCTTTTTCGCGGGTATACAATCTGGTGGCGAGCTAATTTCAATGCAAATGGGTTTTTCAATGATAACATTTGCCGACCCAATGAGTGGTAACCAAACTGGTATTATAGCCCACTTACTTTATATGGTAGCTACTCTCGTTTTTTTAATGTTAGATGGGCATCTTTATATGCTTAATGCGTTTGTGCAAACGTATAGATATATTCCTGCTGGTGGGGTAATGCTTGGCGAAACAATAGCATCGCAAATTATTATGCTGTCGGGAACAGTTTTTATTTTTGCTATTAAAATTATTGGGCCAGTGCTTGCTGCTTTGTTTTTAACAGAAATTGGTTTAGCTTTAATGAGTAAGGCTGCTCCGCAAATGAATATTTTAGAATTTGGTTTTCCACTAAAAATTCTAATAGGTTTTTTCTTTTTGATTATGATTTTTAACTTCTTACCAACAGAAGTGCAAAATTATATAACTGGATTAGACGACTTGTTCTTGAACCTAATACGTGCAATGAGTGCACAGTTCCACACTCAATAGGGGGATGTATGGCAAAAGATCCAAGTAAAACCGAAAACGCCACCCCAAAGCAAAGAAAAAAACAACGCGAAGAGGGAAACGTTCCAAAAGGACAAGAAATTACAAAAACTATAACAATTTTGGTTGGTATGGTTGTGCTTTACTTGTATTTTGGGAATATGTTTTCAAGACTAGAAGATATTAGCATCTATTTTTTTAAAAATGCACTCGATATTACAGTAAATGAAACTGAAATATATACGCTTTTTACTATGATTATAGCGGAATTTGCTCTTTTGGTAGGTCCAATCATAGCGGCTTTGTATTTTGCTGTGTTTATTACTCAACGTTGGCAAGTTGGACCTTTGTGGACAACAAAAGTTTTTAAATTCAAATGGCAAAACTTTAATATAGTGAAAGGAATACAAAGACTATTCTTTTCTTCGCAAACTGTGGTACGCTTACTTAAAAGCTTAGCTCTTGCACTTGTTATAGGGTACATTCCTTTTAGGTATATCATGAACGAATACCCAAAATTTATTTATTTGTATTATGCGAATGTTGAAGGTTTTGCTCTTTACCTGGTGGAAAATGCCTTTTGGATGGTAATGTATACTCTTGTTGCTATGATGATAATTTCTATTGCTGATCTTGCCTATACTCGTTACGACTATGAAGAAAATATAAAAATGAGTAAGCAAGAAATTAAAGACGAGTATAAACAAACCGAGGGTAACCCAGAAGTAAAACAAAAACAAAAACAAAAAATGTTTGAAGTAATGACCAATAGAATGATGCGAGATATCCCCCGTGCCGATGTTGTTATTACAAACCCAACTCACTTTGCTGTAGCTTTGATGTACGACCCTATGGTTTCAAATGCCCCACTTGTTGTTGCTAAAGGGGTAGACCATTTAGCTCAAAAAATTAAAGAAATTGCTGCTGAGCATAAAATTCCAATAAAGGAAAATAAGCCCCTTGCCCGTGCGTTGTATGACCAGGTAGATGTGGGCGATATGATCCCAGAAGATTTATATAAAGCCGTAGCAGGAATTTTAGCAGAAATTTGGAAGATGAAAGGAAAGAAAATAGGATAATTATAATCTCACTGATAATCATCAAGCTATAATTGAAAAAATATTTATGCATAGTATTTTTATGAAAACTATTTCATAAGGAGAATACTATGAAGAAAATTGTAACTTACCCATTGCTTGCTTGTGCTTTCTTGCTAAGTGCGGCATGCACAAAAAATGTTCAGGCAAATTATGTCGGCCCAACCCACAATGCAGACATTATGACTGTGGAAGAGGTGCTAGTAGCACCAGATGATACCATTGCAATTATAGACGGCTATATCATCAATAAAATTAATTTTGATGAATATACCTTCCAAGACAAAAACGGCGACACAATTATAATTGAAATAGATAATGAAATTATGTGGCCATCAATAGTTGATGAAGACCTGCTACTAAGAATACATGGTGAAGTCGATACTGAAATGAACGAACCAAATACTTTTGAAGTAGAATATTTACAAATTTTATAATTATTGCACTTAACAAATAAAGCCCATATCTTGCGATATGGGCTTTATTTGTTAAGTTACT
>CAYJFV010000269.1:0-2626 GCA_964369275.1 uncultured Desulfovibrionaceae bacterium | reverse complement strand
TATGAAAAGGAAAACAAAAGAGCTTTGCTCTTTTGTTGACGTGGGTTCTTAGGGACTTGACCGTCCCTAAGCCCTCGGAGAGAGAAAAAGAAAAGCTGGTATGGTACTGCAAATTTGAATGACATGCACTCTAACTTCTTATAAGATATTCAGAACTTGCAACGTACTTTGTTGTGGTAAGCTCTTTAATGCCCATAACTCCATAAGAATGAAGTTTTGAAGTACAAATTCCAATTTCTGCTCCAAGCCCTAATTGTCCGCCGTCGTTGAAGCGAGTTGAAGAATTGGTAAGAACAAGTGAAGCGTCTATATCTTTTGTGAAATTACGGCTCATATCAATATCTTGCGTGCATATACACTCTGTATGGTTAGAACCGTATTGGCTTATATGTGCAAGGGCATCTTCGTATGTATCAACAAGCCTAATAGCTAAGGTTAGGTTGTGAAATTCTTGCCCAAAGTCATCATCGTTCGCACGAACAGTTTTTTCATTTAATAACTTTTGTGAGTCTAGTAGGGCATAAGAACGAGAGCATAAACGCATTTCAACATTTTCTTTTTGTAAAGCTTCCACTACTTTTGGTAGGTAGTTATTTGCTATTTCTGTTTGAATAAGTAAACATTCTAACGCATTACAAGCTGATGGGCGTTGCACTTTGGAATTAATAACTAGTGGTATGGTTTCATCAAGCTTTGCACTTTGTTCAATAAACATGTGGCAAACGCCTTTGAAGTGCTTTAATACAGGCATGGTTGCTTGTTCGGTAACGGCACGGATTAAATTTTCACCACCGCGTGGTATGAGAACATCAATGTATTCATGCAATTTGCATATAATTTGCACGGCTTCTCTGTCAGTAGTAGGTACAATTTGTACGGCTTTAGCTGGAAGTTTTGCTTCTTCTAGTGCTTGGCTTAGAAGTTTTGATAAAGCAGTATTTGCGTGTATAGCTTCTGAACCACCGCGTAAAATAACAGCATTGCCCGCACGTAGGCATAAAATTGCGGCATCAATAGTTACATTCGGGCGTGATTCATAAATAATTGCAATTACACCAAGTGGAACACGCATTTTGCCAATTACTAGCCCGTTTGCTTGTTGCCATTGCTCTTCTGTAACGTTTATTGGGTGCGGATAATTTGCGGCGTATATACACGCATCAGACATTTCTTTAATAATATTTTCATCAAGTTGTAAGCGTTGCCTATCGTGGATAGACATATTTTTTTCTATAGCTATTTCAATATCTTTGGCAGATTCTTTTAGCAGAGTGTCAGTATTATCTAATAGCAATTTTGCTAATATTTCAAGTGCTTTACTTATATCTTTACCTTTAGCACGTGAAAGAATTTTTGAAGCTTCTTTAGCGTCTTTAGCCATATTTAAAATTTGTTCTTGTAAATTCATGCTCTTCCCCTGATGACAATTTAAAGATAGTGTTTATATTTTCTTAGCAAATATTTGCACTTAGAATATAGTCTATGCATTTATACTAAGGCATTTTTTTGTTAAGGGCAAGACTTGAAAAATGTAGACTTTTTTGATACCTTTAGTAAAAGTTTTGTGCTGATTGGTATTGGAAAAAAGAATAATATTTAACGCAAAATTTTTAGATTAAACTACACGAGATTAAAATGAGTAAAGATACTGAAATTATTGGAACATCTGGAAAAAAAGATACATATTGTACTCAATGCGGAACATGTTGTCGTAAGGGTGGTCCTGCAATACATGATAAAGATTTAGATTTATTAAAGAATGGTGTTCTTCGCCTTGAAGATTTAATTACTTTTAGGCCGGGCGAATTTGTACGCGATGAATCGCTTACTAAAATAGTTCCACTTGAAGTAGATGTTGTAAAAATTGCACCAGCAATTTCAAGCCAAGAACATGATTGGACATGTAGATTTTTAATCACGCAACATAAAAGCACTTCTTGTGCCTTGCATGGTAAACACCCTGCTGAATGCAGAGCTTTATTATGTAAAGATCCTGAACCTTTATTAGCTTTACCAGCTGACGGTCGTCAAACTCGTAAGCAGTTACGCGAATTTTTGAAAAAGCCTGAATGGTGGGATGAGCTTATAGATACCCACGCTCAGCAATGCGATTTAAACAAAATTGCTGAATGCCTTGAGAAAATGGAAGAAGATGAAAAAGCAAAAGAAGAATTACTAGCAATTATTGCTTTTGATAATTCTTTTAGAGAACTTGTATTAGAAAAAACAGATATTACACCAGAATTACTTCCGTTTTTATTTGGTAGACCACTTTTAGGATTAATGCATCAATTCCAAGTTGAAGTTTTGAAAACCGATAAGGGCTTGTTGCTTAAAAAAGTAGTAAAAGCATGATAGCGTATATAGAAGGTAGATTTGTAGAGCAAACTGAAACTTCTGCTATAGTATTAACCGAAGGTGGCGTTGGTTATGAAATTTATTTAACTAGCCATGCTTTAGCTAATCTTCCCTCTAAAGGCGAGATTGTAAGCTATTTTACAGTGCATGTTGTGCGTGAAGATGCGGCTGAACTTTTTGGTTTTACAAGCTTTGATGAACGCTATACTTTCTTAATTCTTACTTCAATTAGTGGGGTGGGTGCTAGAAAGGCTTTAGCTATTTTGTC
>CAYJFV010000268.1:0-2632 GCA_964369275.1 uncultured Desulfovibrionaceae bacterium | reverse complement strand
TTAGATTTTTTTTCTTTAATATACTGTAATTCTTTTTTGGCAATATAGTGAACTAATTCACCGTGTTGCAAGTTGAAGGTGCTTATAGTTATTTTTTTATGCCCTAATTGCTCGAGTAAAGTTAATAAAATTGCAGCACCAGCAACCAAAACTTCTGCTCTGCGTGGGCTAATGCTTGGTAATGTTGCCCTTTGTTCGGCTGTTAAATTACAAATATATTTTGATACTTCACGCAAGCTTTCAAGGCTAATGCACGAAGCTTCTGTTATTGGTTTTGTTGCTAATTCTAGTTTTTGTGAAAGTTCATATAAAGCAATGGCTGTTCCTGAACTTGCTACCACTTCATTAATATTGTAATTTTGTAAAGATTGAAAAGCGTGTGCAGATTCTTGACGCACAAATTCTTTAATTTTTTCAAAGTCTTGTGCTTTTACTTTACCTTTATTATTCTCCATAAAGCGGTTTGTAAGCATTACGCAACCAAGAGATAGAGAGTCTAAAAACTGATAATTCTGTGAATTTCCAACAATAATTTCTGTACTTCCGCCGCCAATATCAATAAAAACTCGCGAACCATAAGTTTGTGCTAAGCCACTAGAAACGCCTAAATAAATAAGCCTTGCTTCTTCTTTACCAGAAATAATTTCTAATTCAATTCCAGATTCTTGTTGCACTCTTTGTACAAATTCGCTTGCGTTTTGAGCTTTACGAACTGCCGCAGTTGCATACGCATTTATAGTTGTAACATTATATTGCTTACAGGTATGTGAAAAAGATTTTAAAACTTCAATAGCTCTAATAATTGCTGGCTCTTGTAATTGTTTGGTAGCAAAAGAATTTTCCCCAAGCCTTACCATAAATTTAACTTGCATTACTATAGAGGGTCTTTTACCAGGTGTTAATTGTGCAATCATTAAGCGTGCAGAATTTGAACCTAAGTCAATAATCCCAACAAATTCAGAATGTTCAATTAATTGTGCTTTCAAAGAAATTATTTCTCCTTGGTTTTCTTCACTACCTTAGCTTCAAGTATCATTTTAAAAGTTTCTTGGAAAAGCTGTTTTTTTACATCTACGCGTGTTTTCTCGGCAGAGCAAGAGTTTTCACATTCAAGAATTAATAAAACTTCTTTATCTTCAATTTTTACCTTTACATTTTTTACTAATGCAAGGTGTGAATAATCTAAAGCATCTGCAATTCTTAAAATTGAAGCAAGTTTTCTTACAATCAATTTATTTTCTTTACTTAGCTTTGAATACATTGAATGCCTATTTAGTGGCATACCTTTTCTGTGGTAGCGAGCTACGCATGCAATCACACGAGCTGTTTCTTTATCTACCTTTTCTAAGTTTTTTGCAAGTAAAGAAGTTACCTCTTTTTGTAAAGAAGTGTCTATACTATCATCTTCTGGAACAAATTTCTTATATTTCACATAATTATAAATTATTTTTGCAGAATGTTTATGGTGTCCTTCTTGCCCATAAATCCAGCCAATATCGTGCAATGTAGCGGCAATTGAAAGAATTTTATGTGCATTTCGTGGCAATTCATGCACTGGTTGCAGGGCTTTGAAAAGAGTATCTGCAAAAACTTCTACTCTTCTTGAGTGTACAATTGTTTTGCCTAGCACTAAGCTTGATTTATAGCTTCTAACTTCTTCTGATTCAACTTTAGTATTTTTAGCAGAAGTTTTCTGTGCTACATCTTCCTTTTCAATATGTTTATTGTCTTCTAAATTTACTTGATTTTGTGCTACAGTAGTGCCGTTAACATTTGCTTTTTTTACACTTGATTTTACTTTGCTTGTCATAAACTAATTCCTATTATTACAAAAATTTATTATTTTTGTAATTTACTTAAAAGATATTCTTGCACATTTACAAGTGGTTTATTTGCATTTTTTTTGCGTGAATACGTACCATCGTTATGCAGGTGATATGCATTACTATTTTCTTGAAAACATGGTTTTAGTATATTTTCAAATATATTTTTGATAAGAGTTTTATCAAGTATTGGAGTAAGCACTTCAATACGCCTATCAAGGTTTCTGTGCATAAGGTCGGCACTGCCTATATACATTTTCATATTTCCATTATTGTTGAAACAAAAAACGCGTGAATGTTCTAAAAATCTGCCAACAATGCTTGTTACAAAAATATTTTCACTTATATCTTTAACATTTGGGCGTAAACAGCATACCCCGCGTACTTGTAAGTAAATTTTTACGCCAAGCCTTGAAGCTGCATAAAATTTTGCTATAAATTCCTCATCAACAAGCTGATTGCATTTTATATGAATTTCACCGTTACCATACTTTTTATGGGAAGCTATTTCTTCGTCAATAGCCTTTAAAAGCCCACTACGAACAGATACGGGGGAAACAAGCAATTGCCTGTATTCTTCTTTACTTGCATAGCCTGTCATTACATTAAACAAGTCGCTTACATCTGCACAGATATCTGGGTCAGAAGTGATTATACCCATATCAGTATAAATTATTGCTGTTGCAGGGTTATAGTTACCTGTGCCTATATGTACGTACCTATTCACTTTATTATTTTCTTTACGCACAATTAAACAAAGCTTTGCATGAATTTTCATGTTCGGTATGCCGTATACAACATGCACACCA
>CAYJFV010000267.1:0-2651 GCA_964369275.1 uncultured Desulfovibrionaceae bacterium | reverse complement strand
AGCCCTTGAAGCGACAAATTCAGATGATTTTTTAGTTGCCTTTACACAGCTACAAACAAAAAACAATAATGTAAGCCCAGATACAATAAATACAGGCGATGGCGATGATACTTTAGTTCTCATTGGCGATGGTTTATTGCGTAACTTAGCTGATAAAAATGCTTCTTCCGATAAGTATATGGTTGGCATTGGTGGCGATTATGTAAGAGAAAGTGCAGAAGTAAATTTAGGCAGTGGCAATAAAGAAATTATAGGAATAAATTTTTATAATGCCAATATAACAGGGGAAGATGGCAATTATAGCATACATGGTATTCAAGGTTCAATAGAACTTGGAAATGGCAACAATACAATAAATGATGTTATAGGTACAGTTAACCTTGGCGATGGCGATAATACAGTAACAAGTAGTATTGATGATGACATTCCTGGAATAATACAAAATATCAATATTACAGCTGGCAATGGTGAAAATAATATACATATTGTTAGTGGGAACATTGCGGTAGGTAACGGCGATAACAATATTCATGTTGAAAACAAATCTTATATTCTATCCGCAGGTAATGGCAACAATAATATAGATATTCATACTGTTGATGGTATAGGCACGTTTGTTATAGGCGACGGCAACAACAATATAAATATACATACTTATGCTGGCGGAGGTATAACAGAAAATCAAAACTCTGAGGGCGAGTGGGTATATAGCGATAGGGGCTTGAAAACTGGCTTAGGAAATAACCAAATTAATATTGAAAATTATAAATTAGGTTCTACTATACTATTAAATAGTGGTAGTAATACATTAAATATAGGAAGTATGTATAGTGATGATAGCGAAAATATTTTCTCTAACTCCAGAGTATCTAGCTTAAGCTATTTATTAACTTCTGCCGGTACTATGATATTCTTAGAGGGCGATAACAATAAAGTAACTATGTATGGAAAAGAATTGAGCAACTACCATTTTGACCTTGGGAAAAGAGATAGGCGTGCTACTCAAGAAGAAATAGAAGAATGGTATTATTAGCTCACACGTTTTTCAAATTTGTAGTAGAACAGCAGTTTTTCATTTTTCTCTCCTCTACAATTAAGTCAGCTTAGGGGCTGTCTGCCCCCAAGAACACATTTGTCATCAATAAAAACTTTTGAAAAAATAAGGAATATAAATTAAGTTAATTTTCCTTACTATTATTTTTTTCTTAGCATATCACCAGCTTCAAGTTTTGCCTGCCTTAAGGCACGTTTACTTTGTGCTGTTATATCGTTAGCATCTTTTGTGACTGACTTTGAGGTATTTACTACACTTGTTCTATTATTTTGTGTGTATATATTTTGAGCAAAGTATTTTTCTTCCTCTGCTTTTAATTTTGCTTTTTTCTCTTTTTCTTGCTTAGCTTTATAGTCTTCATTGTCTTCGCTAAGTATATCATCATCATCTTCTTCTAGGCTTTGTTCATATTCTGCTATAGCTTCTTTTTTATCATAATCCATCATCATTACAAAGCCTAAGGCAAATAGTGTATATGAAATTGATGAATAGGCGTGTGATACAAAAAAACCACCAACGCAAAAGCCTAAAAGGCTCATACGAATATAAATATATAAGTTTTTTTCCTTAGCTGGTAGAAAATCGGCGTGTTCAGCAGTTTTGCTTAGCTTATAAAGGCTAAATAAAATAGCACAAAATGCGTATAAGCCACCAAGGCCAAGTTCTACACCTATTTCAAGAAAGCTATTATGTGCTGTTTTCCATGGTGTGTCGGTTATTGTAGCTAAGCCAGTTACAAATTGACCAAAACCTACGCCAAGTATTGGGCGTCTTAGCATAACTTCTACAGCATTTAGCCATATAGCTACACGGCTATCGCCAGAGGTTTCTAAATTGTAATCAGTTCCATCAAAAAGAGATTGTAGGCGTATCCATAATTCTTCGCCTGCCATAGCCATAAATATTGCCGCACCTATACCCGAAAGTATTATAAGCGTAAACAGTCTTTTTTTAGCTAGAATTATTCCATAAATAGCCACTGCAAATAATGCAATTAACCCACCACGAGAGCCAGTTAAAGCAATACTACCAACGGCTAAACCAGAAGCAACTAAAGAAGTCATTTTAATAATAAAGTTACTATTGCTAATGCCATTTATTGCTACAGGTAAGAATACAACAAATAGCAGTGCTATATCGTTAGGGTCGTAGGTTAAGCTCACACTAATACGCCCACCTACTGATTGAAGCAACATTTGCGAGGCAAGCAATATAAGTACAACCGTAATACAAAGTTGCAAACTGCCCCTATTATTTTTGCTTAAAGCAATAACAATTGAAGTTGTTAATATTGAACGTAAGTATTGAGTATAAGAATCTATAGCATTACCAGGGAATACACTAAAAGGTATACTGAAAAAGCCTAGAACTAGAATTATAATAAAATACTTTTTAAGTGGTGTTTCACGTAAAATTATAAATAAATCGTTTGCATTAGTAGCTAAAACTACAGCAGCCCCTAATATAGAACTTAATATACCAAGACGAAAGGGTATAAAAAAATAAAAACTCTCTTGGAATCTCCATAAAGTTACAAAAAGAATAAGCCAAAGAGCAAAATTTCTTAAAAGTGCCATTAATTATTCCCATACACCAG
>CAYJFV010000266.1:0-2658 GCA_964369275.1 uncultured Desulfovibrionaceae bacterium | reverse complement strand
ATCAAGTTCCTCTTTTAACCAGTTTAGAAATGTATCAAGTGTATTTAACTCTTCCCATGAAACAATACAAGGGTGCAGCTTTGCCGCTTGATGTTCATGCTTACCTGCCACAGTAAACCAATTTATAATTTGTTCACATTCGGCTTTTCGCCAGCCTATAGAACGAAGATACATATTCCAACGTCTATGCTCTAGTTTTCCAAGCTGAGTTTTGATATTTAATTCCTGCGTAAGAATGTCCTTGTAAGAATTTAACATCTGATCAGAAGGTATATCAAGCCATTCAGTTGCAATAGGCTGTTCATTTTTTAATTCAACAAGAGCAGAATAAAGCTTATATTTTGTATGTAATCCTGAAGCAATAGAAGAGGCTTTGTTATATTCAGAGGAATTATAACTATTATCAACTTCAGCAATTTTCTTTTCTTGTTCTTTTTTCTCTTTTGTAGTGCCTTGCAATTTACCAAGTACTCCACAGTAATGCCTATTTGTCATCTTTCCAAGAGTGTTAAAATAAGGACTTACACACATCCCCCATGTATATCTTGCTTTATGATTACCAAAAGGATGAATATTGCAAGGCATATCTTTACGATAGTTTAAATTTGCCACAATATTTGCAGTTTCAGCATTTTCAATAAAGGCGGCAATAAATGGCGATATCGTTGTTATATCATCTTTATTATAATTCGCATTTCTTGCAAACTGTTCAAAATAAGAACGTACAGTCATCGCCGCTTTAATATTGAGTGAGTCAGTGCCTAAAGTACAAACAACATAACCTATATCATTATGCTTTTTAAGTAAGTTGATAAATTCTTCAGATTCCACATCAATATGGACAAATTCTACTATACAATCGTCTAGCACTTTGTCAGCCGAAGAATTTACAGGAATTTCAGGGCAATCGAACTTGAATTGCCTTTGTGTTTCCTCGTTTTTGTCTACAACAATAATGTGCGGACTTGAATGAAGAGTGTGCGCGAGCCATGAAGAGATTTTCGCGGCTTCAAGCCCATAATGTCCTGCCCCAAGTATTAAAGTCTTATTTTTCCTATTTTTAGCCCAAAGAAAGAAAGGATTATTGTAAAATAATTCATAGAAAACAGATTTATTTTCTCGAATCAGAGCAAGCTTGATATTATCTTTTCTATTTACTGAATCTAATACTGTCTCTGCCTCTTTTTGACTATTTAATATATGTATTGATACTTCTTTAGCAATCGTCCTTTTATCACCGATATACGTAACAAGTTCTAACGCTTGCTGTAAGTTTTTCGTTTCATCTTCTGAAAGCATAAAAATATCGACGGTATCTTTATAGATAACAAATTTCTTATTTACAGTAGGATCGTTAAAGTTTTTATTTAGTGTAATAACGTTATATCTTTGTATGTCATCCCAAAATTGATTATTCTGCTCTGCATCGTGGTTCATATTTAATACAACGATAATTGCAGATTTATATTTTTCTCTCGTGTCCTTAATTAAATATACCGCACGCTCTGAAAGTTCCGAAAAAACACACAATCTCCCCCCTGAGGCAAAGCGATAGCGAAAATAAGGAAAAGAATTTTGCAAGAAACTAAGTAAAAATCCTAAAATGAGAGCAAATGCAGTGATATGCAATAGAGAAATATACACAGCTTCAGCTTTAGCAACAAAAGTTGAGTCAAAGCTTTCTAAGTGCACATCTAAAATTGAGTTATCGCCTAATATTGTACGGATAGTTTCATAGACAGCACGTAACGCACGATCAAATTCACCGCCATGACTGTCTATGCTTATAAATAAAAAAGGATACAAAGCCAAGCTTACAATAGCAAGTAAATATGAAATCATTTGTTTTGGTGATAATTTACAACAGCGAACTTGCCAATAGGTAAAGATTACTCCCAAAATTAGAATTCCTACTGAAAAAAATATGGTCTCTATCTCTAGAATTAATGTATTAGACATTTCTTACTCCATGCTGATCAATCTTGATTCCCATTCAAATTTTACATTTTCAAGCTTTATGAATGGGGTATTTTTAAGAGAAAGTGTATTATCTTTAATGCTGTAAATTGGTGTTTTAGAACTCTCATAAACATCTATTTTTAGTTCATTTTTGATGTAGTCTAAAATAGCAATAAGGCTAAGCATACGCAAATCATCTTTATTAGAAAAAACAAGTATTTCCTTCGTGTGTACGTATTCAGTCTTAAAATTTTCAAGTTCTGATGTCATTTCTGCTGGTTCTTTAAAAAAAGCGTGAATTTTTTTAATATTATGCGAATTTATAAGTTCATTTTGTGCGGTATTTACTTCAATATTTGTATACATACCAAATTTTGTCCAAAACAGAGCAAAACACATGTCGCATTCTCTAAGTTTGTCATTGTAATCTTCTTGCTTGTGTTGAATGCTCACACTTGAGTCCATATGTTCCCATTTTTCAAAAATAATTTTTAGGTCATACGGGCGTAGAGCTCTAAGTAGCTCATTTTCCATAAGAGCAAAATCTCTTCGCTCTGGGCGAAGCTCTTCTGATGAGGCTATAAATATTTTTATTTTTTGCATAATCAAAAGTCCTATTATTCTTGATTTTGTAGCTTTTCGATAGCTTCCATAGTTTCAATCGTTTTTTTGTCTTCTATGCCTAGTTTTTCTTTTTGA
>CAYJFV010000265.1:0-2658 GCA_964369275.1 uncultured Desulfovibrionaceae bacterium | reverse complement strand
TTTTTACTTACTGTTTTATCGCTTGCACCATCAATTGTAATGATGATGACATCATTTACGCGTATAATAATTGTTTTTTCATTTATTAGGCAGGCTATGGGGGTGCAACAGCTTCCACCCACACAAGTTCTTGCATCACTTGCTATATTTCTTACCTTTATTATTATGCTACCAACAGGTAGAGAAATTAACGACACGGCTCTGCAGCCTTATTTAAATAAAGAAATCAATTTCGATGTAGCACTTGATAGAGCTCAAGATCCTATCCGTGATTTTATGTTTCAGCATACAAGAGAAAAAGATTTATCAATATTCTATTCAATTGCTCAGATGGAACAACCAAGAAATACGGAAGAAGTTCCAACAATTATGCTTGTAGCCGCCTTTATTCTAAGTGAACTGAAAACAGGCTTCACAATAGGCTTTTTAATATATATTCCATTTTTAATTGTAGATATGTGTGTTTCATCTATACTACTTGCAATGGGTATGATGATGCTACCGCCTATGATGGTATCTATGCCATTTAAAATACTTCTATTTGTAATGATTGATGGCTGGAACTTGCTTGTGGGTTCAATAGTCAACAGCTTCTATTAGCAAGGAGGAATAAAATATGACCCCTGAATTTGTTATCGGTTTTATTCGTTCAGCTATTGAGCTTGTATTGTCAATTACTTTACCAATTCTTTTAGTTGGTTTAACTATTGGTGTAATTGTAAGTATTATTCAAGCTGCAACACAAGTGCAGGAACAAACCCTTACCTTTGTGCCAAAGTTAATTGCTATTTTTGGTATGCTATTGCTTACTTTTCCACTAATTTTAGATAAAATTATATCATTTACAACAAATTTATTTCTTAATTTACCGCAATACATACAATAAATATAAAAATATAAGGAAGATTAAAATCAGTTAATCTTCCATTTTTTTTATGTTTGCGAAGGCTATGAAATTAGAAAGCTTTTTGTAGTGCATCAATTACTTTTAGAACTCTCTCTGCCATTTCTTCTGGTTTTTCTTTCATTCCTTTTTGAGCCCATTCTTCTGTTATTGCCTCAATTCCGCAAATAAGAAATGTAGGAAGAAAAGGGTCATCAAATTTAGGAATGATATCAGCAAATTGAAACCAATTTTGTATTCCTACTTGTGAAGCAATGCTAAAAATTCTTTTATCTTTAAACATTGTGTAGGTAAAAGGTGTTTCTTTTATAAATTGAAAGCGAAAAGAGAGTAAATCTTTTAGTGTTGGATTTTTCAATTGCTCCATTTTTTCTGTAATTATGCTCGCTTCTTCGTTTAGGCCAAAAAGAATAATTTCTTCTTTTTCTTTAAAGTGCCTATAAACTGTCATTCTTACTAAATTCGCCTCTTGGGCTATTTCAGTAAAGGTTATATCGTCAAAATCTTTTTTTGTTAATAACCTAAGTAAGGCTTTGTGAATAGTCATTTTTGTTTTTATTATCTGTTTTATTCTTTTCATGTTACAACCTTGGATGTTTGTAAAATTTAGTAAAACTATATTGACCTAAAATCATTTATAGTATTTATTATTAGTAATGGTACATTTAATATACTACTTTGTATCAATTAATTCAAGTTTTAAATGGAGAAAGTTATGAGTAATTTACCAAGTGAAAACCCTTTTGTTGAACAAATGAAGCAAATTGGTATGGAAACAATGCAGGCTCAAGCAAAATTACTTGATACTAATGCTATTCAAGTAATGTTAGTAGGTACAGGTAACCCAATGGGTAGAGAAAGACATAATACAGCAACTGCCGTATTTGTTAATAATCAATACCTTTTATTCGACTGTGGATATGCAACAAATATGCGTTTAAATCAATTTAAAGCACCAGCAAATAAGCTAAATGCAGTTTTTATTACTCATTACCATGCTGACCACTTTGCAGATTTAGGCGAAATTATATCTAAATCATTCATTAATCAAAGAAGACATGAACTAGAAGTATATGGACCAACTGGTTTAACTAAAATAGTTAATGGCTTTTTAGCAGCGTATGAACTTGAAAATAAATCAAGAACAGATCACCACGGTGCTGAAATGATGAACCCACAATTTGCAACCGCAACAGCAAAAGAATTTGACGGAAATACAGAATCTTTAGTTGTTTATGAAAAAGATGGCGTAAAAGTAACAGCATTTAAAGTATCTCACCCTCCAGTAGAGCCAAGTTTTGGCTATACTGTGGAATATCAAGGTAAAAAAATTGTTATTTCAGGCGATACTATTGTTACCGAAAACTTTAAAAAACATTGCCAAAATGCCGACTTACTTGTGGGTGATGCAATGAGCTATGCCGCAGTTGCTCTTCAAGAACAAGCCGCTGATACCCTAGGTAATAAAATGCTTGCAAGAATGATGCACGATATTCGTGAATACCATTTAGATATTAATGAGCTTGCTCAAGTAGCAGAGGGTGCAAATGTGAAACGCCTTGCATTATCACACTTCTCACCACCACTTCCACACGAAATGGCAATAAAGAAATTCTTCGAAATGCCAGCAAAACAACACTATAAAGGTGAAGTTTTGTACGGTGACGATGGATATGTAATAAGCATACCTTTAAATTAATTTTTTAATGTCTCCGACGGCTTAGGGAAGGTCATTTCCCTAAGAACCCACGTCA
>CAYJFV010000264.1:0-2684 GCA_964369275.1 uncultured Desulfovibrionaceae bacterium | reverse complement strand
CAATGAATATTAAAGAAATTTATGATACTTTTGCAAAGGTTGGTTGCCTTACCTTTGCAACAATTAATGACGGATATCCTGAAACAAGAATGGTAGATTTGCTCACCTATGATGATGAGGGTCTTTACTTTTTCACCATGACTACAAAGCCTTTCTATAAACAACTAAAAGAAACTTTAAAAGTAAGTATTTGCGGTTTAGCCGCCGATCCAACAACAACATGGATTGATGAAAAAACTGTATATAATGCACCAGGTTTCTTTATTCGTGCAACAGGTGATGTACGTGAATTTACAATTGAAGATGCAATAGCTAAAAATGACCCGCGTTTCAATTATCTTATTGAAGACCATAAACGCTACCCACAAATTATCGCTTTTTGCATTCATAACTTCCACGGCGAAATTTATGATTATGACTTTGATAAAGAAAATAGAGGCCATAAATTAGAACGTGAACGCTTTGCCTTTGGTGCTTTTAAGCCAACTCAAGCAGGTTTAAAAATCGATAAAGAAAAGTGTATTTCATGTGGAAAATGTATGAAAACTTGTAGCTTTGATGCAATTTATCAAGAAAATAATATTTATTGCATTAACGGCACACGTTGCGATGAATGTGGAAATTGCTTTAACACATGCCCAGCAAATGCTATCATTCATAAAGGAATATAGGAGAATATATGCATTTTACAGGTCCAACATATCGTCCACCAGATGAAGCAATGAAAGGGGCAAAATTATTACAAGTAACAGTTGGCTGTGCCCACAATAAATGTAGATTTTGCAATATGTACCGCGAGGTTAAATTTCAAGTAGAACCAATATCTCAAATTGAAGAAGATATTATAGAACTTCGCCAAACATATCCTAAAATTGAAAGAATTTACTTAGCCAATGGCGATCCTTTTTGCTTACCAGCTAAATATCTAATTGAAATTGCTGAAAAAATTATAAAACATATACCTGAAATTCAAGTAATTTCTATGTATGCTTCTATTAGTAATGTAAAAAATAAGTCGATAGAAGATTTAAAAAAGCTAAAAGAATTAAGATTCAATGACTTATGGTTTGGTATGGAAACAGGCCATGCTAAACATTTAGAATTTGTAAATAAAGGGCATAACTTAGAGGATGCTTACGAGCAATTAGCAAAGCTAAATGAAGTAGGCATGCGTCATAACCATTGCTACATACTAGGTGTTGGTGGCAAAGGCAAAGGCATTGAAAATGCAATTGAAACTGCAAAGCTAATAAATGCAACAAAACCAACTATTGTTTGGGTTGGTTCTTTAGGTGTATTTGATGGTAGTGAAATGCCTTCTGATGTGGAAAATGGAATTTTTACTCAAGCAACTGAGCTAGAAATACTAGAAGAAGAGCTAAAAGTATTAGAACTTATTGAATTAGAAAATGTACGCTTTAATGGGCTTCACCCAACAAATGTTGTTGGAGTTCATGGTATTTTACCGCAATATAAAGGCCTAATAAAACAAGAAATTCTAGATTTTATAAAATATGCAAAACCTGAATTTCTAAATTCTAGCATGAAAAGAATAGCAGATTAAATACAAAAATCTATAATAGTTATATTATACAAATATAAGCCTCTTAATCAGTTTTAAGGGGCATTTTTTATTTTCAATGCACTTCAAATTTTGCATACCTAGTAATAATATTTGCCTTCTTCATTATTTCATTATACTTTTTTGTATCAAAATTATTACTGCAAGAATTTTGCCATGCGTACCATACTGCTTATTTTTTCTTTACTTATTGTTGCATTACCGCAAGCCTTATTTGCGGCACCAATCCATGATGCGGCTTACGATGGCGACCTTTTAGTTATCAAAGAACTTCTTGCGAATGGAGCTGATGTTAATGCTCCAGATGAAGACGGTTCGCTGCCTCTTTTAATCGCAGCTGTGAATGGATACACGGAAATAGTGCAAGTTCTTTTAGAAAACGGAGCCGATATTCATGTGAAAACTGAACATGGTTGGAATGCACTTATAACAGCTGCCTACGCAGGAGAAGTGGAAGTGATACAGCTGCTTTTAGATAATGGAGCTGATATTCATGCTAGAGAGATAAACGATGTAACAGCCCTTATGCTTGCTTCTCTTTCAGGGGCTCCAGATGCAATACAGCTATTACTAGATAATAAAGCTGATATTAATGCTAAAGATAACGAGGACTTAACAGCTCTCATGTATGCCGCATTAAATGGAAATTCACAAGCTATACAAACTCTACTCGAGAATAAAGCGGATATATATGCAAATGAGTGGAAAAAGATTTTAGATGTTCTACGTGTCGATTTAGAATCAGGGCTGTACCCATCTAAGCATTTAATTGGCAGAAAACTTTTTTATAAAGTATATAATTGCTTAGGGTATGTTTCTAACTAAAAAAAATAGGTGCAACAAACATTGCACCTATTTTATTTTTATTGCTAGTTATTTACTATTTATATTCTGGAAGATCAGCAGCTTTTAGGTAGTTGTTAACTAAGTCTTTACCACCTAAGAAGTTCATCATACCAGGCCATACTTTTTCTTTTGCAGCAGCAGCCCATTTTTCTTCATCTTCAATTACGTCAAATTGTACGCCTTCAGCTTCTAATTCAGCTCTTACGCGTGCAACGTTTTCATAACCAAATGCTAAAGTATATAATTGTGCATCTAA
>CAYJFV010000263.1:0-2696 GCA_964369275.1 uncultured Desulfovibrionaceae bacterium | reverse complement strand
CTTCAGTAGGTGTATTTGCTCATATCCTTGACTACTACCTACTTCCACGCCAAAAAACGCAGTCGCTTATCTATAAAATTCGTAGCGAAAACTATCATGTGTTTGAAAGTGAAGAGCAAGAATCTGCAACCCTTAAAGGGCTTGTAGATGAATTTTCTGACCTTACAATTCTTAGCTATACAGTTGAAGCTAATTCTAGTGTAGAAGGTAAAGACTTGCAAACCCTAGCACTACCAACTAATTATAATATGACAGTGCTTGCAATTCAACGCGGTGCTGAAACAATTAAAAGCCTTTCAGCTGGTACAACCTTGCATAAAGATGATGTAGTGTATTTATTCGGTAGCCATGACGATCATCATGGCGTACAATACCTTTTTGAAGGCGAAGAGGAACAAGAGGCTATACAAGCTTAAATATTTAATATAACGCAAATAAAAAGGCAATGCAGTAAAATTACTTACTACATTGCCTTTGTTATTTTATCTCTATAAAGAAAATTATTTGTTATTTGGAAATTTTATCTAATAACCAAGCAATATTATTACCTAAATTTTCCATTGTTTGCATGCCTTCAGCGTCGTTTTGTACATCGCCTTCTTTTAGCCCAATGCCAACATTCCAGTAGGAAGACATTGGAACAATCATTTCAGTAATGCCAAAGAAAGACATCATAGAATTGTACACTTGAATAGCACCACCACGGCGAGCAGCCACAATAGGAGCACCAATTTTATGTTTAAAATCTGATTTTGCTACATAGCCAGCTCTATCAATAATGCATTTAATTTCTGGTGTCATGTTTGCAAAATATGTTGGTGAAGCTAATAAAATAACATCTGCTTCAACCATCTTTTTAATCCAATCATTCATTGGATCGTCTTTTTGTACGCATGTGCCTTTACCTTTTTCAGTGCGGCAGTAACCACAGCCTTTGCAACCATGTAATAAAACGCCGCCAGCTTGAATTACTTCACAATCATGCCCAGCTGCTTGTAATGGTTCAAACGCTTTTTGAATTAGTTGTAATGTGTTGCCTTTTTTGCGGGGGCTACCGTTAAATGCTAAAACTTTCATAAATTATCTCCTTTAAGGATAGTTAATAAATCAGGTAAAAGAAAATATTACATATTCAATAAAAATTAGCAAGTATACTTATATGAGGATAAAATTACAAAAAAAAGCCCGCATAAAGCGGGCTATAATTACTAGCAAATATAAATCCTATAAAGGAATTATTTTGAAGTCTACACGGCGATTTTTTGCATTTGCAAATTCAGTACTTTCAAGAAATAATGGGTTTGTTTGCCCATAACTTACCACTGAAAGCTGACTTGGTGAAACACCTAATAAAAGCAAGTGTTTAAAAACAGCCCTTGCTCTTAGTTCAGCAAGTACATAATTATCGGAATTAGTACCAGTAATATCGGTATTTCCTTCTAATTGTACGTGAACAGTAGGGTTTTTTCTAAGGATAGAAGCTTTGGTATGCAAAAGATTATAAAATTCGGGTTTTATAATATCTTGGTTTACATCAAAGTATACTGAACCCTCAGTAACTAGCTCTAATAATTTTGCATATTCACTATTTACTTCTTCATTCGTAGGCATAGAGTGGTTAGTTGCAACATAAGTTTTATCGGCACAACCTACACCAAATAAAGAAAGAAGAACTAAACAAATAGCTAATAATAGAGTTTGTTTTTTCATGCAATAGCCGTTATCTCAATAAATAATTATTGAGCGATAATTGTGAAGTTATCACGGCGGTTCATAGCGTGATCTTCTTCTGTGTTACCAAGAGCAACTGGACGTTCTTTACCGTAGCTAACGATAGAAAGTTGATCTGGGTTTACACCTAGAAGAACTAAGTATTCGTAAGCAGCACGTGCACGGCGTTCGCCAAGTGCAAGGTTGTATTCTTGTGTACCACGTGTATCGCAGTTACCTTCAATACGTACGCGTAAGTTAGGGAATGCACGTAGAACGTCTGCTTTAGCTTGAAGCATTGGGTAGAAATCTTCACTAATGTCGTATTTGTTGAAGTCAAAGTAAACAGTATTTTCTGTTAATGTGAAAATAGCATCTTCAAGTGCTTGAGCTTGAGCTTGTGCTTCTGCTTCAGCAACATCAATCGCTTCTTCAGTTGTTTGTTCCACTTGTTCAACAGGTGCTTGCTCTTCAGGAGCTGGGTCAGATGAACAACCTGCACCAAACATTGCCATTACTACAAGAGCTAGAGCTAGTGATAATTTTTTCATAAAAAAAAGCCTCCAAATAAAATTTTGTTAAAATCATTATATAAAACTCTTATATTTTATATAAGATGTTTCAAATATTCTTCCGAATACTTGCATAAAAATTGAACTTTGTAAAGTTTTTTTTATTTTCATTTTTATATGGTTACAGCATTTCAATTTGTAGTACAGCGGTAATTTTTCATTTTTTAAACTCTATGATAAGGTCAACTAAAGTAATTTGATTAGTAAGTGATAGGTAAAAAATATAAGGTAATACCAATAAATTAATTTTCCAAAGTATAACACAAACATATAAACTATCTAAAAAATACTTGTAAATATCTAAAATTAAAAAACACAAAGCTTTCTCACTTGTGATAACAAGTGTTGCACATATTAAATTATGCTCTTGACTACCATTTTCTAGTCCAATTTCCATTAATCGCCTTAGCCACG
>CAYJFV010000262.1:2443-2703 GCA_964369275.1 uncultured Desulfovibrionaceae bacterium | reverse complement strand
CCAGTTGTTGCAACTCCAGCTCCTGTAAGTGCGCCTATAGAGCCACCAAAACCTAAAGGTAAGGGAAAATTTACAAGAAAATCAAAGAAAGCGGCTGCGAAAGATGATAAAGCTGCGGCTTCATCTGCGGCGTCATCAACAATTCGTGTTGATCACGAAAAGCTTGATCATCTTATGAACTTAATTGGTGAACTTCTTATCAATAGAAACCGCTATGCTATGCTCGTGCGTCAGTTAGAAACAGAAAGTGAAGAAGTTAA
>CAYJFV010000262.1:0-2433 GCA_964369275.1 uncultured Desulfovibrionaceae bacterium | reverse complement strand
CTAAAGAAGAAGCTAAAGAAGAAGCACCTGCTCCTGCTATAGCAGCACCTGCGCCAGCTCCTAAACCAGCAGCACCAACGCCAGCTCCAAAACCTGCTGCGCCTACTCCAAAACCTGCTGCGCCAGCTGCAAAGGCTGCACCTGCGCAACAAGAGTCTAAAGCTCCATCAACAATTCGTGTTGACCATGAAAAGCTTGATCATCTTATGAACTTAATCGGTGAGTTACTTATTAACAGAAACCGTTATGCAATGCTTGCAAGACAACTTGAAACTGAGGGTGATGAAGCAAATTTAGCTGAAATTGCACAAAATTTCTCAGAAACAACATATTCAATGGCACGTATTTCAGACGACTTACAAGATACTATTATGAAAGTTCGTATGATGCCTGTTTCAAGTGTGTTCTCTCGCTTCCCAAGACTTGTACGTGACTTATCTCGTAAAAGTAATAAAGACGTAGACTTACTACTTGAAGGTGAAGAAACTGAACTTGATAAAAGTATTGTTGAAGTTATTGGCGACCCTTTAACTCACTTAATTCGTAACTCGGTTGACCACGGTATTGAATCCGCAGAAGATCGCATAGCCGCAGGTAAACCTGCTAAAGGTACAGTAACACTTCGTGCATACCACAAAGGTAATTCAGTTGCTATTGAAATTGAAGACGATGGTAAAGGTATTGACCCTGAAAAAATGCGTGAAGTAGCTATTAAAAAAGGTATTATTACACCTGAAGAAGCAAAAGCTATGGACGATAAAGACGCTATTGACCTTATTTTTGCACCAGGCTTCTCTTCTGCTGCTCAAGTTACCGATATATCTGGACGTGGCGTTGGCATGGACGTTGTACGAACAAATATTAAAAACCTAAAAGGTACTGTAACAACAGTAACTGAACTTGGTAAAGGCACAAAATTCTGCCTATCACTTCCACTTACTCTTGCAATTATTGATGCACTTATGGTGCAAGTATCTGGGCAAACGTATGCTATTCCTATTGATGCTGTTTCTGAAACAACAAAACTTGAAACCGCACGCCTAACAGATATTAAAGGCAAAAAAGCAGTAACCTTACGTGATGAAGTATTAGGATTAATCAATTTACACGAAATACTAAATGTTGAACACGAATACCCCGACGAAATGCCAGAATTTGTTTCCGTTGTTGTAATACATGAAAATGGAAGAAGATTAGGTGTAGTTGTTGATAAGCTTTTAGAGCGTCAAGAAATTGTTATTAAACCACTTGGCTTGAACGATATACATGGCTTCTCAGGTGCAACAATTATGGGCGATGGTTCAGTAATTCTTATTCTTGACCCACACGAAATATATGTTACCTCAACTAAAGGTAATACAGCATAGTATAAATTACAAAACAGCAAAAAAAAATCACTTCTTTTACAAGAAGTGATTTTTTTGTTTAATATGTTTGGTATATACTATTTTTTGCTAGCACGACGGCGTTTAATAGCACCAATACCCGCTAAACCTAAACCAGTTAAAAGCATTGTAGCTGGTTCTGGTGTTGGTGTTGGAGGTGTGTCAAGTTCTGTATACGCAATTGAAAGAAGTGCATCAATATCAAATAAACCTTCACCAGCTTTAGTACCAGTAATTTCATTTGATTCACCAACAACATAAGAATCATAAAGATATTTACGTGTATCTTCGTTTACAACCCAACCAAAAAGCGAACCAGTTGAACTAGTTTGCCCTGGAATTTCTAATAATGCTCTACCATCAACAAATAAGCCAATACCAGTTAAACCATAGCTAATGCCATCGTAAGTCATAGCTGTTGAACCATTTGTGTATACATCATTTGCTGCATAGAAAATATATTCACTGCCAGTGTTCGCATCATAATATGTTTGAAGCGGAATTGAATAAGTAACACTCATTGAAACTTCATCATTTGCTGAACTGATATGATATGTAAAGTTTAGTGTTGCTAAATCTTTAACACCATAGTTAGGGTTAATGTCACCATGGCTTGCACTGTGATTTAACACATCGTCTGGAGCTAAAGTAGCTGTGTTTTTATCTTCACTAAATGAAAAAGAGCCATTTTGAGTTGGAGTTGTATCCGGTGCTAAAATATTATTGTAAGCACCACCAGTCCAACTAAAAGCACCAGTGCTTCCACCTTGTACATTTACATGGTCAGCATGTTCTGTAAAGGTTACACGTTCAAGGCTATAACTCCAATCAGTTAATAATGCAGCGTGTGCTTGTGCTACGCCAAATGTCATCGCAAGCCCAAGAAGGGCACCAAAAAGTTTATTCATATAATCTCCATATAAATTTTTAAACCGAGAACTATTAGCAATAGGCGTGCCAAAACATAAAACATTGATATAACAGACAATATTGATTCATAAAAATAATGCGTGTAAAGAAAACCGACACTTTATGTCGAATTTCTTTA
>CAYJFV010000261.1:0-2727 GCA_964369275.1 uncultured Desulfovibrionaceae bacterium | reverse complement strand
CCTCAACCAGTAGTTCAAAGAGCAAAGCAAATTCTTCAATATTTAGAAAGTGCTAAGGCTTCAAATGGGCATGATTTATCTAAAATTATTCAGGCTGAAGAAATGCTTACTTTACCAGGAATTGATTTACCAAAGCATAATATACAAGAAAGTTTTACAATGCCAATAGCAAAAGAGCAAAAGCACCCATTAATTGAAACTTTATATACATTAAAACCAGAAGAACTTTCCCCAATGCAAGCTTTAATGCTGATAAATGAATGGAAAAACTTATATGCAAATGATGAAATTTCTAGCATTGATAATAATTATAATTCAATATAAGGCATAGGTTATTTATGAAAAATTATATTAAACTTCTACTATTCTCTTTTCTTATTATATTTACAACGGCTTGTGGTTCAGAAGATTTGCCAAAGCCAGATATGAACAATGAACTTTTTGTTTGGTATAACCTACAAGCTATACCAAATGGGCAATGCTTTACAGTAACAGGAAATGTAAATGGTAATTTAGATAATATTAAAAATATTTCACTAGAAGTTCAAGAACTTACTGATGCTTGTGTAGACTGCCCATTTATTGCTGAACGCGTGGAAGTGTATGAAGTAAATAAGATATTAGACAAACATTCAGGTATTTTTTCACTAAACTACTGCCCATTAACCTCTGCTGAGGCGTATAGATATAGATTGGCTGGCGAAAATATGATTACAGGCTTACCAATAATTTATTCTGTACCCATGCAAGTAAACATGAATACATTTTAAACAAAAAAGGTATGTTCTTATAGAAAAACATACCTTTTTTATATTTTTTTTTAGATGAAATTATTTTTCTAAACCTTGCATTCTATTAAGTTCAATTTCAATTTCTTCTTTATTTAGGGCATGGCATTTAGTAAAGGTTTGTTTATCTTGCACTTCTTTTTTTACAAGAAAGTGTTTCTTTGCATACTTAGCTAAATTAGCCCAGTGCGTAATAAGTAGCATTTGCTGTTTTTGAGATAAGGCATTTAACCTATCTGCAACTTTATTTAGTGTATTACCACCAATACCAGCATCTACTTCATCAAATATCAATAAAGAGAGTTCAGAATGAACTTGCAGTGAAGTAATAGCCAGCAAGAAACGTGAAAGTTCACCACCAGAAGCTATTTTATCTAGTGCTTGAGCTGGTTGCCCTGGGTTTGGTGCAAAAAGTAATGTATACGTATCTTCAACACTTTTTGATAAATCTTGAAATTCATGCCAGATATCTTTTTCTTGTTTATTTGGTAATATCTCTAAGTCTTCGGCAAAACCTAAACCTTTAAGTTCATTTTTTAATAAATTGCAAAAAGTGGTTGAAGCTTTTGTTCTGCCTTCGTTTAACGATAGTAAAGCCTTTTGTAAGAGTTTAATGGCTTCGTATTCTTTTTTATCCGCTTGTTTTAGTTCGAGCTCTGCATTATCTAAAAATGCAAGGTTAGATTCTACTTCTTGCTTTAAGTTTAGAATTTCAGGTATTGTACGCCTTAATTTTCTTTTTAGCTGAGATAATTCGTAAAGTCTTTTACCTACTTCTTCAATGCTATAGCCTTCATCATCGAATTTAGCAGCAGGTTTTCTTAATTTGTTTTCTAAATCACGTAAGGTTTGTATAAAGTCTTTAAAGTCTTCTAAATTTTCTTCAAAATCATTGTCAATATCTGATATTTGAGCCACTATTCTTTCTAATTGACGAATGTGATCGTATAATGAAGGTGAAGAGAGTAGAATGTCTAAACCTTCATCATATAAAGCTTGAATTTTTTCAAAAGATGTAAAAGATTTTTGAATTTCTTCTAGCTTTTCTTCCTCACCCTCAATGGGGTTTACTTCTGCAATACTTTCTTGTTGGCTTTCAAGTAGTTCACGCCTGTCACGTAAGTCGTTAATTCGTGTAACAAGTTCTTTCTTTTCTTTGCTAATTTCTTTAATAGATTATTTTTTTCTTCTAAAGCTGTTTTATAAGTGTCTTCTAAATAATCATCGATCAATTTAGCTTGATAGTTAGCTTGTAAAAGTTTTTGTTGTCCGTGCTGTGAAGCATGTAATAATAAATTCTGACGTAAACTCTTAATTGCTTCCTGACTAGTTAAATTTCCATTTAAGAAAAATCTTGAACGTCCTGTTTCGGCAATTAGTTCACGTCTTAGTATAATTTCTTCATTGTTATTTACAAATATTGCTTGCACTTCAGCTTTTTCAGAATTTGGGCGTATCATTGAAGTTTCAAGCTTATCGCCTAAAACAAAGTTTAAAGCTTTAATAATGAATGATTTACCTGCACCTGTTTCACCAGTAAGTACATTCATTCCTTTAGTAAAATCTAATTGAATTTCTTCAATTAAAGCTAAGTTTTTTATGTGTAGGAACTCAAGCATTATATACCTCAAGTTAAATAATTAATATTTTAGTAAAAAATATTTATAGCAATTTCATGTAAAAGTAGCAAGTTTAATTCAAATAGAAAAAAAATGAATTACAAGTAAAATATAATAAAAAACTTAGTTTCTATAATAAAAACTAAGTTTTTGAAGCTAAAAATTATAATTTAATAGTAATTATATGTTTTTCTATATTTTCGTATTATCAAAAAGGCAAAGATAAAAGCAAAAACATCACTAAGGGGCATAGCTATCCATATACCAATTTCGCCAAAAAGATATGGTAAGCCAATTAAAAAGGCTGATATTAGTAAAAA
>CAYJFV010000260.1:0-2730 GCA_964369275.1 uncultured Desulfovibrionaceae bacterium | reverse complement strand
TTTGGAATAAGCTTTGAAATAGCATCTGTTTCTTTATATGGCACATCTAAGGCACGCCCAACGTCTTTTACCACAGCCTTTGCTTTCATTTTACCAAAGGTGGTAATTTGAGCAACTTTATCTTCCCCGTACTTTTCCATTACATATTTAATAACTTCTGTTCGCCTATCTTCGCAAAAGTCAACGTCGATATCAGGCATTGAAATACGTTCAGGGTTCAAGAAACGCTCGAAAAGTAAGTTATAAGGAATAGGATCTAAGTTTGTAATTCTTAACGCCCACGCAACAATAGAGCCTGCCGCCGAACCACGCCCAGGGCCTACAGGAATATCATTATCTTTCGCCCAGTTAATAAAGTCTTGCACAATTAAGAAATAGCCTGGAAATTCCATTCCGCAAATAACATCTAATTCAATTTTTAGCCTATCTCTATAGGCTTGCATATCAATAGTGTCTTTATCGGGGTGGTTTTCTAAACGTTTTTCTAAGCCCTCGGTTGCTAGTTTTCTAAACTCTGTTTCAAGTGTCATACCCTCTGGTAAATCATACACAGGAAAGTAATTCTTGCTAAAATCTAGCTTAACATCGCTACATCTTTCAGCAATTACTAGTGTGTTTTCAATAGCTTCTGGGTGGTCTTTAAAAGCTGCAATCATTTCTTGTGGTGATTTATAATATAAATCTTTCGCATCAAAAGAAAATCTATTAGGTTCATTTACCTTTGCACCTGTTTGAACGCATAGCAAAACATCGTGTGCTTCAACATCATCAGCGGTAAGATAGTGGCAATCGTTCGTGGCAACTAATGGCAATTTCGTTTTATCTGCTAATTCATATAAAAGATTATTCGCTTTTTCTTGCTCGGGTAATGAGTTAGACTGCACCTCTAAATAAAATCTATCTGGAAAAATAGCTTGATATTCTTTGGCTTTTTCAATAGCTAAATCAAAATTGCCGCCATTAGGTAAATGCTTATTCTGCCCCAATAAAGTACGCGGAATTTCCCCTGCAATACAAGCAGATAAGGCAATTAGCCCCTCGTTATGCAATTGCAAAATGCCCTTATCAACACGCGGTTTATAATATTTACCGTCGATACAGCCCTTAGATACAATTTTAAGCAAATTACTATAGCCAATATTGTTTTGAGCAAGCAATATCAAGTGATGACGAACCTTTGCAAGTTCCGATTCTTTATCTCTATGGTCGTGTGCAACATATACTTCACAGCCCAAAATTGGCGTAATTCCCGCATCTTTTGCCTGTATGTAAAAAGGAGCTGCTCCATACATAAAACCATGATCCGTAATAGCTACCGCAGGTAGTTCAAATTCTTTAGTTTTTGCAACTAAATCATTAAGTTTAATAGCACCATCAAGCAAACTATATTCTGTATGGACATGTAAATGAGCAAACATTAAAAAACTCCAAATATTTTAATAATCAAGAACAAAAACTATACTTAATTAATCCCCTTTTCACAAGCCCCAATTCTACTTGATTTCTTCGCATTTCTTCTATACTATACCGATATATTTTATCTTTAATTTTAGAATTTTTTACTCTTTTTTACATACCGAGCAAAGTATGACAAAACCAAGCATTTTACAGCTAAATAACTACATAAATAATTTTCATAGCTACACAAAACCCTACCTTGAACTAGAAAATTACAAGCAAAGTGTTAGCATAAAAATTTACCATTCTTTACAAGTGCTAAAAATTGCTCAAATAATCTCTTCCGAGCTTCCAGAGAACCTAAAATTCCCCCTAGAACTAGCCGCCCTCTTCCACGACATTGGCCGCTTTGAGCAAATAAAAAGATATGGCACTTTTGTAGATAGAATTTCATGTAATCACGGTATTTTAGGCGTTAAAGTATTAAAAAAACAAGGCTATATATCACACTTACCAAAAGATATTCAAAAAATTATATATTCAGCAATAATTCTGCACAATAAATTTATTCTGCCAAAAAATTTACCGCAAGACATACTGGCTATAACAAATGCCCTACGCGATGCAGATAAAGTTGATATTCTTAGAGTTATGGTAGAAAACTACGACAACCCCAGCGAAAATAGCGACATGATTTCCCTAAACGTAGACGAATCGCCAAACTATAGCCCTAAAATTTTAAATCAGCTTCTAAATAAAGAACCCATACTTTATTCAGATTTGAAGTATGTAAACGATTTCAGGTTACTACAAGGCGGTTGGCTAAACGATTTAAATTTCAAAAGCTCCAAGCAGTACATAAAAGAACAAGGCTACATGCACAGCGTTTTAAAAGGATTACCAAACACAAAAGAAATTCAAAAAGCTAAAGAATTTATACTCTCCACACTAGACAGCTGATAAATGACTTGCTATAACTTTGAAAAAGAATACACAAAAAATTAGTATTTCACATAAAAATACAAAAGGAACAATATATGAAAACATCTGCCGCTTTATTCGAGCAAGCACAAAAAGTTATCCCTGGTGGCGTAAATAGCCCTGTTAGAGCCTGCAAAAGCGTTGACTCTATCCCACTTTTCATTCAAAAAGCTAAAGGCACAAAACTAACTACCGTTGAAGGGCAAGTTCTTACCGACTTCGTACTATCATGGGGACCAATGATTTTAGGCCACGACCACCACAAAGTTTCAGTTGCTCTAAAACAAGCTATAGGCTTTGGTACAAGCTACGGTGCACCTTGTGAAAATGAAGTTATTCTTGCAGAAGAAG
>CAYJFV010000259.1:0-2737 GCA_964369275.1 uncultured Desulfovibrionaceae bacterium | reverse complement strand
TGGTATTGTGCATAAGCTGTTGTTGAAAGTAATGTGCCTAAAGCAATAAGTGATAGTATTTTCATAATGTTTTTCCTTTTTTTATATGAGTTTTTCTGTTTGACTTTTAAGTAATATAGCGAGTACAACTTAAAATCCTTTTAGCTTTTACAAAAAAGTTACATAAGAAAAATAAAAGAAATATGAAAGATTTTTATCTACGCCCTAAAACAAATACGAGCTGTTACTAAACCACTATTATACATTATAGCAAATGTGCCATTCATTCTTTTTGTAAGCTCAGCTACAATTGATAAACCAAGCCCCGATGAACCTTGTTTTCTATTCTCATCAAAGGTGTATAGTCTTTTATCTAACATGTCAATTTTATAGGATAAGTCGTCGTCAGTATAATTTATAACTTCAATAACAAGTGCATTATCTTCATTATAGGCTTTTAGGCTAATTTCTTTATCTTTTATTCCATATTTTATTGCATTATCTAATAAATTATCTATAATTCTATGGAATTTTTCAATATCTAAAGAAAAATTAGCTTCTGATAAATTAGATGAATAATTAATAGTCTTTGGTTTAAGCTCTATAATTTGGCTAAGCAAAAGATTTATATTTACGTTTTGCATCTCCATTTTAATATCTTCACTTAGAATTTTGCTATAAAGAAATAAATCTGCAATAAGTTTTTCAAGTCGTAGTGCGTTTTTTTCAGCTATTGCAATGTGCTGATAGGTTTCATTTTCTTGTGGTATGATTTTTTTGGCTACATGTTAATAACCTTCTATAGAGGTTAGCGGAGTGCTTAAGTCTTGCGAAATATTAGTGATTAGCATTCTTTGGTGTAGTTCATCTTCACGCTCTTTTATTCTTTTTTGGTGAAGTTCTTCTTTTATGTCGTTCACGCTTTTTGCTAGGCGTGCAAGTTCATTCCTACCAATTACAGGAATTGTATAAGAAGCATCTTCCTCAACAAATTTCTTTACGCCGCTTTCAATAACCTTAATATAGGAAACTAAATTGAAAATAATGCGTAAGGATAACACAAAAAAGAGTATGCAAGATAATATAACCGCAATATATTGCACATCTTCTAAATTAAAATCTGCCACTTCTGATTCAAGAATAATAAAACCCTCTTGGTCGGCAAAAGTTATGCTAAAAATATAATTATTGCTTTGGTAATAGTTGAAGTTTTCTAGCTCGCTATCATCTAAAGCGTAAAATTCTAAGTCGTACTCAGGGTATTCGTCAAGCTCTTCAAAATCTGCTTGTTGTAAGGTTAAATTACGGCCTGTTACTTCTTGCCTAATTTCTGCAACTAAAAATTCAATCTCTTCTTTTTGGTTTTCATAAATTTTTTGGTTTTCAAGAAGAGCATAATAACTTGAAACAGAAATAATTAATACATAAAGCCCCAAACTTATTAGACTTGAGAAAATCATTTGTAATAATAAGGATATATATAAAGAATAATCTATTTTTTTAGTCCACACGGTAGCCTACCCCCCATACATTTTTAATGTATTGTGGATTTGCAATATCATCTTCAATTTTATTGCGTAAGTTACGTATGTGAACAGAAACGGTGCTTTCTGCATTTAAAATATTGTATTCACCCCAAACATTAGAATAAATTTGCTCAAGACTATAGACACGATTTCTATTTTTTAAAAAAAGTTCCAAAATAGAAAACTCTATTTTTGTAAGCTTAATTGCTTCGCCTTTTTTTGTAAGCGTTCTTGCAGCGAAATTTATTACTAAATCTAAATATTGTAGCTCGTCATTATTTTGCGTGGCAGGCTTATTTTCTTGGCTTGTTTGAGTGTAATTTCTGTAACGCCTTACATTTGCTTTAATACGTGAAATTAAATCAATAGGATTAAAGGGCTTTGTTATATAATCATCACCGCCAGAAGAAAAACCTGTAAACTTATCCATGTCTTCTGATTTTGCAGTAAGAAATAGTATAGGTAGGGTATGATTTTTGCGAATTTCAAGGCACGCTTCAATTCCATTCATTTGTGGCATCATGGAATCTAGCAAAACTAAATCTATAGTATTTTCAGTATCATTGTTTACTATTTCAACAGCTTCTAAGCCGTTTTCAGCTTCTAAAACTTCGTAAGATTCGTTTAGCAAATAGAGTTTTATAAGATTTCTAATATCATTATCATCATCAACAACTAAAATTTTCATACTTTTCCCTTTTATGTTAGGTAGAATTTAAACAAAAGCATTGTCATAGTTGGATATTGTTAATATACACCGCAAAATACCATAAGGCAAGCTAAAGAAAATGTAAGTGTTTGCACCTAAATTATAACCTATATATTACATTAAATAGTTATAAAAAGCTTTAGTATTCGCATAAGATTTACAAAAGAAATATAAAAGAAAAATAAAAGAAAAAGCTTATGTAATATATACATAAGCTTTAGAATTTGCTATATTATTCTGAAATTATTAGCTAAAAACCAAGATAAAACATATAAAAACCAATAAGTAATATAAGCGTACCCATAACAATTTTTATTACTTTACTTGCTTTAGAATAGGCAGGATTTTCTCAAATCAAAAATATTTGATATGTTTTACGATAAAGTTTAGCTTCTTGTCAAGTGAATTATAGCTATACATCATTCCAATTTGTAATATTATATCATTTTTTTTTTTTTTTTTCTCTCCGAGGGCTAAAGGAACTAAGTCCCTTTAGAATCCCTAATGCAAAAATATCAAAAGC
>CAYJFV010000258.1:0-2762 GCA_964369275.1 uncultured Desulfovibrionaceae bacterium | reverse complement strand
CGTCCCTAAGCCGTCGGAGACAAAAAAGAAAAAATATCCTATATGGATGATAAAGCAGGAGCATTACAGCAATGCCGTTACCACACGAACAGTAAGACTAAAATTTTACTTGCTATTCGGAAAAATAGCTTGTATAGTAATGTCTAAAGAAAGTCTATAAATATAGATTAAATTAATTTTTGGAAATTAATATGTCAATGAATGTAATATCAATGGTGTTGGAAGCAACATTATTATCTCAGTTAGTGTTAGCGTTTTTGCTTTTTATGTCTATTGGTTCTTGGACAGTTATTTTTATGAAATATTTAGCTCTTCGTTCTGCTACACAGAAGGCGGAAGAGGGTGTAGAGCGTTTTGAAAATGCAAAAAGTTTACGTGAAGCTGTTCAAGAAATTGGTGCTGATGTAGATTCTCCTTTGTATGCAGTTGCACAGCTTGGTGTAAATGAATTTAATCGTTCGCGTGAAGCTAATATGGACATTGAAATGATAATAGAAAACGTAGAGCGTTCGCTTGAGCAAGGCATTCTTCTTACTTTAACTGATTTGAATAAAAAAATGTCGCTTCTTGCTACATGTTCTAACACTGCACCTTTTATTGGTTTATTTGGTACAGTTTGGGGAATTATGTATTCTTTCAATTCTATTGGGCTTATGAGGTCGGCTTCATTAGCAACGGTTGCACCTGGTATTTCAGAGGCTTTAATTGCTACTGCGGTGGGCTTATTTGTTGCAATTCCTGCGTCAATGGCATATAACGCTTTTTCTGGAATGATTAGTGGAATTGAAACTCAGCTTGGTCATTTTGGTGCAGTATTTATCAACAGCGTTCAACGCGAAATTGGTAAAAAATAGGGGTGAACTATGGGTATGCAAAGCAATTCGAGGGGGCGTTTCGTTTCTGAAATTAATATCACGCCTTTTGTCGATGTTATGCTTGTGCTTCTTATTATCTTTATGGTAACAGCCCCGATGATGCAAGAAGGTATTGAGCTTGAACTTCCTGAAACAAAAGAAGTTGATACACTTCCAACTGAAACTGAAAACTTAGTTGTAAGTATAAGTAAAGACGGTAAAATTTATATAGATACCTACGAAGTAATACAAGAAGAATTTGAAGTTCGTCTTGTAGCACTAGTAGAAGATAAAGACCGCCCAGTTTACTTACAGGCGGATAAAGAAGTGCCTTTTGAGCTTGTAGTGCAAATTATGGGTGAAATAAAATCTGCTGGAATTGAAAAAATTGGTATTATAGCTTTGCAAGAAGAAGAGTAGTATTGCTTTTTCAAACAAAGATTAATATAGGTTGAATAAAATAACTTAGCTATTATGCAAAAATCATCACCATTTCTATTATCATTATTTTTACACGGTATTATACTTTTTGCTATCGTGTCTTATCCTACATCTAGAATGGTAGATTTAAAAAGAGAAAGCTATCAAGTTTCTTTAGTGGTGGGTGCTCCTAATTCTGCGAATGTATCAAAAGTGTTAGGGCCTAAACCTACGCCAGTAGCTAAACCACAACCGCCTAAACCTACACCAACACCTACCGAGGCTAAGCCTGCACCTGCACCAAAAGCACCTGATGCGGTTGCAATTCCAGTTAAACAGCCTGAAATTCCAAAAGAAGAAAAACCAATTGCAAAGCCTGCACCTGCTCCAAAACCTGAACCAGTGCCAGAACCGCCTAAGCAAATAGCACAGGCTGCCCCTGCACCTAAACCAGAAGAAGAGCCTAAAGAAGAAGTTGTTGAAGCAAAACCAGCACCTGAACCGCCAAAATCTGCGGTATTTTCCGCTTTAGCTGAACTTGAAACGCTAAGCAAAAATGAAGATAAAGCCACCAGTAATGAAAATATTGAACAAGCTGGCGGCGGTATTAAAGATGTGTATATTACACTAGTTATGCTTGCTGTTCAAGAAGAATGGTCAATGCCAAACTTATCGCGTGAAAATTATGCTACAGAAGTTTTAATTCATCTTGATAGTGACGGCACTATTTTAGATAGACGTATTGAACAAAGTTCTGGCGTTGCCGCTTATGATGCTTCTGTTATTAACGCCCTAGATAGATTAGGGAAATTGCCTGCACCACCAGAGCAAGAGCTGCATACTCTTACATTAGTATTCCATTCACAACAATAGCTATCTTGTTGTTTTATAACGAAAAAAAAATAAGTGCTTGCAATTAATTTTTTAATGGTTTATAGTTATCAAAATTAATTAATGGAGCTTCTTCTATGACTCGTAAAGATAGAACAGAAGGGATTTATAGTCGCCGTGAGGTGCTTAATGAAAGTGAACGTAGACAATACAATCTTATACAATTAAAAGATTTATTGGCGTATGCGTACCGCTATTCTGAAGATGTTAAAAAACGCTTTGATAGAGCACAATTTAGTGTTGATAAGTTTAAAACTCTTTCAGATATTAAACATATACCAATTCTTAAAAAGAAAGAGCTTATATTTTTACAATCAATGGGGCCAAGACTTGGCGGTCTTTTAACTAAAGATATTGGTGAGTTACGCCACGTATATTTATCGCCTGGTCCTATTTTTGATCCTGAAGATAAACAAGACGATTACTGGGGATATACAGAAGCTTTTTATTCAGTTGGTTTTAGACCTGGTGACCCTGTTCAGCAAACATTTAATTACCATTTAGCTCCTGCTGGTTTAATGTTTGAAGAGCCATTACGTAATTTAGGTTGTGCAATTATTCCAGCTGGCCCTAGCGATGCATCAACTCAGCTTGATA
>CAYJFV010000257.1:0-2766 GCA_964369275.1 uncultured Desulfovibrionaceae bacterium | reverse complement strand
GATTCTAAAGGGGCTTAGTCCCTTTAGCCGTCGGAGACAAAAAAAAGAAAAAAGTTCATTCTAATAATTCTACTTTTTTGTATACAACACTAAACTTGACTTTTTTGTATAAATGTGCATATTAAGAAATATAATAAGGTTGATAGTTATGTTTTTATTGTAATTATCGAAGGGGGGAAATGTATGAGTTTAGTTAATTCAGTTGGTTCAACCACATATTTAAATAGTAATGGAAGAGTTAGCATTTCTCAGCCCATTGTTTTACCTGATCCTAGTATTCCAGATTATTCAACAAGGGTAAGCATTTCTGAGGAAGCTATAGCTTTGAATAATGGTGGAAATTTTACGCCCTCTCCTAATATAGATAATGTAAATTTATATTCTGAGCGTGCAATTGAGGGGCAAAGACAGGCTTTAGGTGTTGTAAGAGATTTTGAGCAACAAGCAACGGCAGAAAGTAGAATACTTTTTGAACAAAATACAGATTTTAATTTACAAGAAACACAAAGTGTAGACAACCAAAGAATTGAAAATGACTTTGAAGAACTTGCTACTGAGGCAAGAAATGATGCACAAAGAATTTTAGAAGATGCACAAAGAGAAATAAATGTCGCTTCTGATGATTTTGAAACCTCAGATAATAGAACTTCTACACAAAATATTGATACAAGTTCAAACCAAGCTAGTGTTGAAGCAAGTGAAACACAAAGCACATATCAACCACCTGTTGATTCTGCTTTAAACAGAGCTCCACTTGAGGGCTATAGCGGAACTAATACTCAAACTAGAGTTGATTTTATGGTATAATAATACCTATTTATAAATATGTAAAAAGCAATGTAGAAATGCATTGCTTTTGTAATTTAAAAATCAAATGCCCAAGTTTTTGCTTGGGCATTTATGTTTTTGAGTAATTTATGAATTATTCTTCTTCGCTTTCTTCTTCTTCACTTGGTTCTGGGTTTGGAATAATTGTAGCTTCTATAATTTTTACCCCAAATGAAGCAGCTTCAGCAGGTGGGTTATAGAAAAGAACCATAAATGGAACCGAAGTACCAGGCTGAACATTTGAATTGTTTTGCTGTATCATTTCAGCACTAGCTAAAGCAGTTTCTAATTCTTGTTCTGAATAAACTTGAAGTTGGAATAATGAAGCTACTGTACCTGCTAATTGTGTTTTGGTAGCGAGGGCTTCACCTTTTTCATTATATAGGCTTACTTCAAGTAAAATATTAGCACGTGCATCAACAAAAGTATTTAAAATAGAACCTTCAATGATAGCAATTTCACCAATTTTTTCAATTTCAGTTGTATACTGACGCATATTTTGAAGTTCTAATAAGCGAACTTGCTCAAGCATTTTATTTTCTTTTATTTGCTCTTCACTAGCAAATAAAACATTTGTTACATAAGGTTTAAAGCTATCTAGTAAACCAGTAAAAGTCCATAAAGCAAATAAAATACCACCAAGTAGTGCAAAAAATACAACTAAAATAAGAATAATTTTCTTAATTTTACTTGGCTTTTTCTTAGGTGCATTTTGGCTTGCACCCTCAGCACCAATTCTTACTTCTGGTCTTTTACTTGCAGGTGTAGCATCTTCAATGCCAAAAACATTTTTGCAAACAGTACACCTTAATTTTAAAGTTTCATTTACTTTGTCATCAGGTAAATTATAGCTAGTAGAGCAATATGGACATGTTATTAACATTTTTAATCCTTTTATAACGAATTATATAAGTATTTCGTAAATTGCGGGTAAAGCTCTGTAGTTTTCAGCATAATCCATTCCATAACCAACAATAAAACCTTGAGCTAAAGTAAAACCAGAATAATCTATCTTTACTTCTTGCGTGCGTCTTTCACGCTTATCTATAAGAGTACAGATTTTAATAGACCTTGCACCACGGCGAGCAAATTCTTCGCGTAAGAAATCCATAGTATTGCCAGAATCAACAATATCTTCAACTATTAATACATCTCTTCCAGTTAATGGAAGCTTTGTATCAGTTACAAATATAACTTGCCCTGAGGAAACAGATGAAGATCCGTAAGACGAAAGTCTAATAAAGTCAATTTCAAAGTCTAATTCAACTTCACGCATAAGGTCAGCAAAAAAGAATAAAGCTCCCTTTAAAACACAAAGAGCAATTGGCTTTTGAAATTCAGGATCATTCACATTCTCTGGTGTGTATTGTTCCTTGATAATTTTAGCCAGTTCTTTTACTTTATTTTGTATCTCTTCATCAGTAAATAAAACACGCATATTATCTGAAGACATAATTTTCCACCTTAATAAATAATTAATTTATATTAGCTAAGCTCATATAAAACGTCAAGCAAATTTTATACATTAAAATGAATAAATAACTATATTCTCACGTTAATACAATTTCTAATACAAAATTAATTTTTGTCTCCGACGGCTAAAGGGACTAAGCCCCTTTAGAATCCCTAATGCAAAAATATCAAAAGTTGATTTGTTGCATACATTTTCGTGTTTAAGGTGATTAACGGAAGTGGGACTAGAAAATGGTAGGATGCACTAATATAATATTTTTAGCACTTGTTACACAAGTGATGTAGCTTGATAATTTTTAAAACTTAACTTTCTCACTTGTGATAACAAGTGTTGCACATATTAACTTATGTTCTTGACTACCATTTACTAGTCCAACTTCCATTAATAACCTTAGCCACGAAAATATAGGTAGAAGCTGATTTCTGTTAGCCATGAAACGGAAAACAAAAGTGCAAAGCACTTTT
>CAYJFV010000256.1:0-2772 GCA_964369275.1 uncultured Desulfovibrionaceae bacterium | reverse complement strand
GGTTTGAAAGCATCTGTACAAGACCAACAAGCGTTCCCACCATACCCATAGCAGGGGTTGCACCGCCAAGCCTTTCCATAACGGCAATATTGATACCGTGTCTTTTTTTCATTGAAGAAATTTCAATTGCTAAAGTATCGTGAATAAGTGCTGGCTCTGCTGAGTCGGCAATAAGCTGAGTTGCTTTTTTTAGCAGTGGGTTATCAGTTTGAAGTCTTTCCAAAGCTAGTAAACCCTCACGGCGGCTAATTTCAGCCACTTTTACCATTGTATCAACAACTTCTTTAGGGTCAACTTTCTTTGTGATAAAAGTTTTACCAACAGCCTTAAATGCGGTAAGCACTTGGTCAAGTGGATAGGCAATAAATATAGATGCAACCGAACCACCTAGCACGATAGCAAGCGACGGTATGTCTATAAAACCACCTGGTTGTGGGCCAATTGCAATTGAGCCAATAACAAGCCCAAAACCTACTATAATACCCAACAGGGTTGCTATATCCATAATAACCTCAAACGTAATTTTTTATGAAGTCTTTTACTTGACTTCTTAATATATTACGCGTTATTTAAAGAAAACTTAAGGCTTAAACGAAAACTTTCTTGAAAAGAATTATAATTCTTTTTTTTATTTTTGTCTATACCTTCAAATCTACCCTCCCATTTAATAATTAACCAAAGGATTTTTTTTGAGCACTCTAACACAAAATACGAAGATCAGAAACATCGCAATCATTGCTCACGTTGATCACGGTAAAACAACTTTAGTTGATGCTATGTTCAGGCAAAGCGGTATATACCGTGAAGACCAATCTATGGACGATAGAGTCATGGATAGCATGGACTTAGAACGTGAACGCGGTATCACCATTGCCGCAAAAAACTGTGCTGTTATGCGTGGTGATGTACGAATTAATATTATTGATACCCCTGGTCACGCCGATTTTGGTGGCGAGGTTGAGCGTGCTTTATCTATGGTAGATGGCGTTGTACTTTTATGCGATGCCTCAGAAGGGCCACTTCCACAAACTCGCTTTGTTTTGAAAAAAACCCTTGAAATTGGTTTACCTGTTGTTGCAGTTATCAATAAAATAGACAGAAAAGATGCCCGTGCTGATGAAGTTCTTAACGAATTATACGACCTATTTATTGACCTTGACGCTACCGACGATCAAGTAGAATTTCCCGTTCTTTACGCAATAGGCAGAAACGGCGTTGCAATGAAAAATATTGACGATGAACAAGTAAACCTTGACCCATTATTCGACACCATTTTAGAACATATTCCAGCACCAAGCTACGATTCTACTGAACCTTTCCAAATGCTTGTTGCCGACTTAGACTATTCCGACTACCTAGGTAGACTTGCAATTGGACGTATTAAACACGGCGTTGCACGCACAAAAGAAAGCCTAATTTGTATTGATGCCAACGGCACACATAAGCCACTGCGAGCAACAAAAATTCAAGTATATTCAGGGCGTAGCGTTGTAGATGTTGATGAAGCATTAGCTGGCGATATTGTAATTATGGCTGGTATTGAAGACGCTACCATTGGCGATACTATCTGTACTAAAGAAAACCCACGCACTATGCCGCGTATTCACGTTGATGAGCCTACAGTTGCAATGCGTTTTGGTATTAACACCTCTCCGCTTGCTGGTAAAGAGGGTAAAATTGTTCAATCGCGTAAAATTCGCGAACGTTTAGACAAAGAAATGCTTACTAACGTTGCAATTAAAGTTGAAGATAGCACAGAAAAAGAAACCTTCCTTGTAAAAGGACGTGGTGAATTTCAAATGGCTATACTTGTTGAAACTATGCGCCGTGAAGGTTTTGAGCTTACTGTTGGTCGCCCAGAAGTTATTTTACGCAAAGAAGACGGCGTAACTTATGAGCCAATTGAGGAATTATACGTAGACTGTGATGAAATGTTCATGGGCGTTGTTACCGAAAAAGTTTCTTACCGTCGTGGTAGAATGGTTGCTTGTGTAAACCATGGTACAGGGCGTGTACGTCTTACTTTCTCGGTTCCATCTCGTGCATTAATTGGCTATCGTGATGAGTTTTTAACTGATACTAAAGGTACAGGTATTATGAACTCTTCTTTTGCTGGTTATGAAGAGTGGCGTGGCGAATTTTCTTCACGTTTAACAGGTTCTCTTGTTGCCGATAGACCAGGTGTTGGCGTTGCTTACGGTTTATTCAACCTTGAACCTCGTGGCGAGCTTTTTGTTGTTCCAGGTGATGCTTTATACGAAGGTATGATTATAGGCGAGCATAACCGCGAAAACGATATTGATGTAAACGGCAGCAAAGAAAAGAAGCTTACTAACATGCGTGCCTCTGGTAAAGATGAAAACGTAATTCTTACCCCAGTTCGCCCAATGACTCTTGAACGTGCCTTGCACTTTGTAAAAGATGATGAATGTGTTGAGGTTACACCACTAAATATTCGTTTAAGAAAAACTATACTTGATGGGCATTTACGCCACCAAGTAGCAGGTAAGAAAAAGAAAGAAAACGAAAAGAACTAGTTTTCTAAAGCAAAAAGATAAAAGGGCGGAGGTATTCTTCGCCTTTTTTGTTGTTTTTTTGAAAGGGGGAAACCATAACTTTTTGAAAAAAGTTAAGGTTTCCCCCTTTACCCCCTTCCTAACAAAAACTTTTAATTCTCGTTTTAGAGCTTGCTCTTGCTTAAGCTTATCTCGTAGACAGTTTTTTATTTACTGCATGAACAGCTTTGCTTGTTCTATGCGTATTTGATTTTTT
>CAYJFV010000255.1:0-2802 GCA_964369275.1 uncultured Desulfovibrionaceae bacterium | reverse complement strand
TTAGCTTTTGATATTTTTGCATTAGGGATTCTAAAGGGACTTAGTTCCTTTAGCCGTCGGAGACATAAAAAAAATATAATAATATAATAAGTTATAATTATATATTGTTCATAGATTTCAAAAAATGGTAGAAGCGGAATTTTGCAAGGAAGAAAAGTTTTATTCGAATGAGTGCATTAAAATAATACATGATTGAAAATAAAACTTTTCTGACGCAGCAAAAAACACTTCTACCAATTTTAGTAAAGCATTTTTTTTGTCATGCCACCGTCTATTACTATATTGGTGCCGTTTATGAAGTCGTTTTCTTCTTCAACCAAGAATAAACAAGCCCTAGAAATATCGTCAGGTTTTCCAACTCGCCTTGAGGGGTGCATAGCGTGGTCAGCAGGGGATAATTCGCTTATATCACCAGTATGTATCCACCCAGGGGAAATAGCATTAACGGTGATAGGGGAGTTTGCAAGAGAAATGCACAAGCTGTTTGTTAATGAAACAATGCCGCCTTTAGACATTCCATAAAGCTCCCAATTAGGTTCATTTTGATTCCACCTTGTTGAGGATATATTGATAATTCTTCCGTAGTTTTCGCCTTGATTTAGCTTAATAAATGCTTGTGAACATAAAAAAGCCCCGCGTAAATTCGTATTTAGAACACTGTCATAGTCATTTAGCTTAATGTCAGAAATGTGTTTTTCAAATGATGAAATAGCGGCATTGTTGATTAAAATATGAGCCTTACCAAATTTTTCAGTTATTATAGTGAATGCATTTTCAATTTCAGCAGGGTTTGAAATATCTGTTTTGATGTAGGTATAATTTTCATTGTTAGGTAAAAAGCCATTTTCTTGAATTATGATATCAAGATTAATTACATAGAAGCCAGCTTCTTGAAAAGCTTTACACATATTTCTGCCAAGACCATACGAAGCACCTGTAATAATGCAAATTTTCATATTCACTTCCTCAAGTTATTTCATTATCTTTTATTATAAATTCATAAATTCTGCAAGATTACATTTTTAGATTAAAAGAAGAAAGCCTGCCTAGGAGAGATAGACAGGCTTAGATTGGTGATTTTTGTTTCTTTATAGTGCTTTATAGACCTAGGGCTTTTCTTACGCCTTCACCGTAAGCAGGGTCAGCTTTAGCACAGTTTTCAATGTGTTTTAGTTTTATAGAATCTGGGGCATCACCCATAGCACGTGCAGTATTATCGAACAATAATTGCTGTTGTTCAGGCGACATTAATTTAAAAAGTAAACCAGGCTGTGTGTAATAATCATCGTCGTCATCACGATAATTATAATGCATAGCATCGCCTTCAAGTTTTAAAGGTGGTTCAGCATTTTGCGGGCTATCTTTCCATTCATTTTCATTATTTGGCTCGTAACTTAGGGTTGCACCGTAGTTACCATCAACACGCATTAATCCATCGCGGTGGAAAGCGTGAACAGGGCAACGTGGGGCGTTAACTGGAATAGAGGTATGGTTTACACCAAGTCTATAACGCTGTGCATCAGCATAAGAGAAGAGGCGAGCTTGCAACATTCTATCAGGCGAGAAGCCAATACCTGGAACAATTGCTGCTGGGTTGAAGGCTGCTTGCTCAACATCAGCAAAGTAATTTTCAGGATTTTTATTTAATTCAAGCATACCAACTTCAATTAATGGATAATCTTTTTTACGCCAAACCTTTGTTAAATCAAAGGGATGGAACTCGTATTTCTCAGCATCTTTTTCAGGCATAATTTGAATAAATAGTTTCCAACGTGGGAAGTCTTTATTTTCAATACTTTCAAATAAGTCGCGTTGGTGGCTTTCGCGGTCTTTAGCAATAATAGCTTCGGCTTCTTCATCAGTTAGATTTTTAATGCCTTGTTGGCTTACAAAATGGAATTTTACCCAATTACGTTCGTTTTTGTCGTTTATAAAACTGTAGGTATGGCTACCAAAGCCGTGCATGTGACGATAAGAAGCAGGTATACCTCTGTCACTCATTACAACGGTAACTTGGTGTAGTGCCTCAGGAAGAGAAGTCCAAAAATCCCAATTGTTTTTTGCTGAACGCATGTTGGTTTTTGGGTCGCGTTTTACGGCATGGTTTAGATCAGGAAATTTTAGTGGGTCACGGAAGAAAAATACGGGGGTATTGTTGCCAACTAAGTCCCAGTTACCTTCATCTGTGTAGAATTTTATAGCAAAACCGCGAATGTCACGTTCAGCATCGGCTGCACCGCGTTCGCCAGCAACGGTAGAAAATCTCATAAATAAATCGGTTTTTTTACCAATTTTATTGAAGATTGAGGCTTTTGTATATTGTGAAATATCGTGTGTTACAGTAAATGTACCAAAAGCACCTGAACCTTTTGCGTGCATACGTCTTTCAGGAATAACTTCACGGTCGAAGTGAGCTAGTTTTTCAATTAGCCAAATATCTTGTAATAGAATTGGGCCTCGTTTTCCAGCAGTTAAACTGTCTTGGTTGTTAACAACTGGTGAACCATTTGCCATGGTAAGTTTTTTGTCTGACATTATAAACTCCTTTTTATAGTAAACTTTAAGTAAACATAAACACACAAATAAAAACTAAATAAAGCTAATAAATCATGTAAAACTAATACTATTGAAAATAAAAAGGCAGTGGAATTATATTTAAAAAAATATAAATTGATAAAGTATAAAATAATACTTAAAAAACATATTACTAATAATAATCATTATTGTCAAGACTTATTTATTATTTTTGAAGAAATGAAATTTATCTTAAAAGCCGTTGCAAAAAACTGGGTAGAAAATATT
>CAYJFV010000254.1:0-2814 GCA_964369275.1 uncultured Desulfovibrionaceae bacterium | reverse complement strand
GTAAAGCTTTTTCTTTTGCTTTTTGCCTTTGCACCATTGCCACAACAAGTACACTTACTTCATATAAAATCATCATTGGGCCAGCCATTAATGTTTGGGAAAACACATCAGGCGGAGTAAGTAAGGCCGCAACAATAAAACATAATAGAATTGCATATTTTCGCCATTTACGCATACGTTCAACAGTTAATAAGCCCATTCTGCCAAGGAAAAAGGCAAATAAAGGCATTTCAAATACTAAACCAAATGCAATAAGCAGTTTTAATACAAAACTTAAATACTCTTCAATAGAAATCATTGGAACAATAGCATCTGTAGCAAAGCCCATAAAAAACTCAAAAGCTATTGGGAAAACCAAGAAATAACAAAAAGCCGCACCACTCATAAAAAAGAAAGCAGAACAAGCCGCAAGTGGCATAAGCATTTTCTTCTCTTCCTTATATAAACCCGGGGCAACAAAAGCCCAAATTTGATAAAAGGAATAAGGCGAAGATGCAAAAAATGATAACACCAATGCAATTTTCAAATAAACAAAGAAAGCACCCGCTGGTGATGTGTAAATAAGCGTTGAGCCTTCAGGTAAATTAATCTGCAATGGTAATGATAAGTAATGATACGCCATTTCAGCAACAGGGTAGCACACTATAAAACCAATTAAAACTACAATAACTACGCGTGTAAGCCTGCGGCGTAATTCTTTTAAATGGTCAAGAAGACTCATAGGCTCTTCTTCATCTTCTTCTTCATTTACTTCTTCTTGTGAACTTGAAGAATTTTCTGCAACTTCTGTAGTTTCTCTTTGTGCTGGAAGTTCACCTTTTTCTACCATGTCAGCTTCTGAAAGATGTAGTATATCAGATATTTCTTGTGGATTTTCCACAGTGTTATCACTAGTATCTATATTCTCTACAGTATCAGCTACTTCATTTGTAATTGGTGTTTCACCTGAACTATTTTCATTAGATGGGCGTTTTGCAGTTTCATCTATAGTTTCATCTATAGACAAATCTGCATTTGAATTTGAAGAATTATTTTCAGGTATTTGAGTTGAAATATTTTCTGAATTATCGTTACTTTGAGCTAAGGTTGAATTGTTATTACTTTCTTCATTTGCTTTAGCTGAAAGCGAGGCAAGGAGTTCTTTTTCAGTCATATAGTGTTATATCCTTTAATTAGGCATTTTCCTTGCTTTGTTCATTATTTTTTTGCTGTGCATCTGCTTTAGTTTCATTTTTTTCTTTAGCACTATCTTCTGGGAAGTATTTTTCTTCCGCTTCTTTTAGATTTTGTTCGTGTTCTTTTCTTTTTTGTTCATGTTCTTCAAGAGCGATTTCAGTATTTAAAGTACGTTGAAATTCATTAGAAACTTTTCTAAATTCACCTAATGCTTTACCAACAGTTCTTGCAACCTTAGGTAAACTTTCAGGGCCAATAACTAATAACGCAACAACTAATATTACAAGAATTTCTGTAGTGCCAATTCCAAACATCACTTCCTCCAAAATATGCATGTAAATATAGCCTATATTCTCTACTTGGTCAAGTCGGCAAAAATTCAATGAAAGTGTGTAATATATTGATAAAAAAGCATAAAATAAAACTTGAGTTCATTTTTGTAAAATTTAAAAATAAAAAAGGGAAACAACTGTTTCCCTTTTTTTATACGAATAAATTACATTTCAATTTTTTCGATTTCTGAACCGTCAGCGTGCAATACATGCACGGCACAACCAAGTCAAGGATCGAATGCCCTGATAACACGGGCAACGTTTACAGGTGAATCTCCAACCATTTCAACGCCAATAATAGCTTCTTCAACTGGTCCGCGTTTACCTTCATCATCACGTGGTGAACAGTTCCAAATTGTAGCAGGAACTAATTGATAAGTGTCAATAACAGCATTATCAATTTTTACGTAGTGGATTAATGAACCGCGAGGAGCTTCGGTAAAGCCAGCACCTTCACCACTTTGTGGAATGGTGATAGCGTTGTAAGTTTGGCCACCTTCTTTGATTTGATCAAGGCTGATTTCAACAACTTCAAGTAGATGGTAAGTTTCTTCAACTCTACCAACGTGACGACCCATAATTGAGAACACAGCGTCTTCACCAAGGTCACGGAAGTATTTAGCTTTGATACCAAAGAGTTTTTCAACCATTTTTTTACCAACAGGTGAAAGCTCTCTGTTTGCAATCCACATACGTGCGTGAGGGCCAACTTCCATTGGATTACCCATGTAACGTGGAGCTTTAGAGAAGGTGTAAGCACCTTTTTTATTAACATCAGGGATACAATCTGTATCTTTGAAGTTGTTACCAGAAGTTTCATCTTCTAGCCATGAGTATTTGAAATGCTCGGTTACGTATTGTGCATCAAAAGCATAGTCTTTTCCGCCATAGTAAACACCTGGTTTGAAGTAAAATTCTTTACCATTGTTATCTAATTGGAATAAGCCAACGCACATACAGTTACGTGTACCATGAGCTGTTTCAAAAAGATCTTTATATTGTGCACCAACTGTGTAAACCATTGGAAGATATTTATCTTCAACAAATTTACGCACTTTTTTGAAGCGAGCAACATATTCTTTAATAGTTTCTTTAGTAGGAATTTGAGTTACACCACCAGCCATAACACCTTGTAAGTGAGGCATACGACCAGCAAGTAAAGCAACCATTTCGTGACATACACGGCGTACTTCTAACGCTTCTAAATATTCATCAACACCAACTTGGTTAGTAGCTGGGTCTAAACGAAGGTCTGATTCTTGGAAACGTGGCACGAAAGGTGCTGCGTCTGGTCCTTGAATAAAAT
>CAYJFV010000253.1:0-2825 GCA_964369275.1 uncultured Desulfovibrionaceae bacterium | reverse complement strand
ACCAGCTTCAACCATCATGAAAAAGCCTTTGTCGTTATCTAAAACTTCAATACCTTTTTCAACAAAGTCAGCTAAAGCCCACATGCCATCTTTTCTATCTGTTTCATAAGGTAAAGCACCGTTAGCGTCTTCACCAATAATAATTACTTTGCCGTCTTTAGCTGTTACTTTTTCAGCCATAGCTTGGTCTTTTAATACTACTTTATAGCCATTTTCTTTTGCAATATCATAAACACTTTTGCTTTTTCCACCGTTATCGTGTTTATGAATTTCACCGCCAGCGAAATAGTCAAAGTCAGAATTAGCAAGCTCTACACCAATATCGTAATAGTTATTTCTTGATTTATTGTGTGCATAGTAAGCTGCTGGTGTTGCATGGTTAATTGTTACGCTTGAAACAATACCAATTTTATAATCTTTTTGGTCTTTTAATTTTTCAGCAATAGTTTCATAAGCAACTGTATATGTTTCGTCCATATTAATTGTGCTTGAGTGAGTTTTTTTACCAGTTGCTAGTGAAGTAGCTGTCGAAGCTGAATCAGGGTTGAAAGAAGTTGAGTCGTAAGTAGTTGTGATACCTACAGAATCAAAACCCATAAATGACAAACGTGGTTCACTTTTTAGAATAGCTTGTTTAGCAAGAGGTTTACTAGTATCTTGTGATAAAGAGTCTAAATAATAATTTGCAATTTGTGTTTGTGTGTGGCTTAAACCATCACCAATGAACATAAATACATATTTAGGTGCAGTAAAGTCACCAGAAGAACCGTTAGCGAATGCAGGTGTACTTGAAACTGCCATTGCACAAATAAGTGCAATACTTTTAATCAAATTTTTTCCCATTGTTGTTTTCCTCAACTTTGATTGTTATTTAGGTTGAACACACAATGCACTAATATTGTTACAAAATAATGACTCGATTGTGTCATTATAGCATTAATATTGTTACAATTGTGTTGCATATTATTTAAAAGAAAACCACTTGTGTTAAATAGTATACCAACTATAATCTTGCTATAGACATTCCGCTTATATATTGTTATCTAAAAAATATGCATATTTATATTAGGAGAAATTATGAAAGCATTTACAGAAGCAAATTTAAGTATAACTGATTATCTTCAGAAACTATTTAATGAGTATACAAATAATTCTAGTGGTATGTTTTCATCTTTTCTTTCCCCTGCTAAGCTGAATGTTTTTAGAGCTTATTTTGAGCTTAAAGCCATTCCAAAAGAATTATATTCTTTTTTAGCTATGCTAAATAATGAGCATAAAGTGTGTGGTCTTTTAGCTGGGTTACATGCTAATAATACCGATACTATTATTAAAGAGCATAAAATTTCACTAAGCATTGAGCATAATTTTATATCTTTTACAAAAGATATCGCTCAAGAGGGTTGTTTTAATAAAAAGTGGATTCCCTTTGCTAGCGGTAGTGACGGCAATTATTTTTGTATTGATTATGCCCCCGCTGAAAATGGCACTGAGGGGCAAATTATTGCTGTTGATGCGAACCAAGACACCGTTTACCTAATTTGCAATTCTTTAGAAGAGTTTATGGATTGGCTAAACGAACATTACGCAAATAACAACATTAAATTTTATGCTAAGAATGACAACTTGTATTGTAACTGGCAGGGTGGTTCAATTTTTGATGATAAAGCTACGTTTACGGGGTTTGAACAAAAGCCCGCTCAAAAAGCAAAAATAAATGAAGTTCCCACGACTAGCTTTGAACAAACAGCAATACAAGCATGGAATAGGCTTTCATTTACTTAATAAAGTTCCAGCGAAAAACTTAGTAAAATACAAAAACAGAATTTCACTATGATGTGTTCCTAAATTACAACATTCTATTAGAAGAGAAAAAAGAAAAATTTATATAATCTTACAAATTGGAATAAGGTTGGACTAAATCGCCCTACTTAGAACTATAGCTATTTCTTACTTGAAAGAATTTGTGAACAAGTGTAAAATATTTTCATAACATCATTATAGGAAATAGTATGAACACCAAAACAGCTTTAAGTAACTTGAATAATGACGATATTGCTAAATTAAATTTAGCTAATACAAATATTAATGCATTAGATGAGCAATTACTTGAACTGTTAAACCAAAGAACTTTATTAAGCATTGAAGTGGGTAATATTCTTGCAAAAGACAATAAGGAAGCTTTACTTTATAAGCCCGATGATGAAAATGCTACACTAGCAAGATTAATTCAATGTAATGCAAATAATAAAGGTAGTATTTCCAATAAACATATTCAAGCTATTTGGGGCGAAATTCTTTCGTTTTCACGCTCTTTACAAAAACAATTGCAAGTTGCCTATCTTGGGCCTGTTGGAACTTTTTCTTACTTTTCAGGATTAAATTATATTGGCGAACATGCTCACTTTGAACCCTGTGCAAACTTTCAAGAAATTTTTGAAAAAGTGTATGATAATGCCTGCGATGTAGGCATAGTTCCGCTTGAAAATTCCTTACACGGCACTGTTGGAACTTGCTTTGATTTATTTGGAAAGATTGATGTTTCTATACTTGCAGAATTTTATGCACGAATTAGACTAAGCTTATTGAGCAATGAAAGTTCGCTTCTTTCAATAAAAAAAGTGTATTCGCACTCTCAGCCTTTAGGGCAGGCCTCTGTATGGCTTAGAGAGCATTTACCAAATGCTGAATTAATTTCAGTTGAATCTACCGCGGCGGCGGCTCATTTAGCAAGTAAAGAAGCAAATACAGCAGCTATTGGACATGCAAACCTTAGTAAGCCACTAAACCTAAACATACTTGCAAAATCAATTGAAAACGACAAGAAA
>CAYJFV010000252.1:0-2840 GCA_964369275.1 uncultured Desulfovibrionaceae bacterium | reverse complement strand
AGTGTGAAGAGCTGTTTTTGCATACAACAATTCAAAAAATCAAATACGCATAGAATAAGCAAAGCTGTTCATGCAGTAAATAAAAAAGAAATAATAATCCTATAACTAGAATATTTGACAATTTTATAAAAAATTGTTATTTTTGGAAGTTAGTTTTCACTTTAAATTAAGGCAAAAAAATGGCACAGATACAAGCATTAAAAGGATTTGGCGATCTTTTTGGAAAAGACGCTGATATGTTTACTTTTATGGAAAATAAAGCAAGGGAAGTTTTTGGGCTTTTTTCGTATGAAGAAGTGCGTACTCCGCTTGTAGAATCAACTGATCTTTTTTGTAGATCTATCGGTGAAGAAACCGATGTTGTTGGTAAAGAAATGTACACTTTCACCGATAAAGGGCAACGCAGTATTACACTTCGCCCAGAAGCAACAGCAGGCGTAATGCGTGCTTTTGTTGAAAGTAAAATGTATACTCCTGGTAGCGTACATAAACTTTTCACAACAGGCCCAATGTTTCGATATGAAAGACCACAAAAAGGGCGTATGCGTCAATTTCATCAACTCAATTGCGAATGTTTAGGCTCGCCCGAGCCAGAAAATGATGCAGAAGTTATCCTAATGCTTCACCATTTCTTAAACGAAATTGGTATAAGCGACTTTATTATGCATGTTAATTCACTAGGTTGTAATGAATGTCGCCCAAAATACAAACAAGCTCTTACAACATGGTTACTTGAATTAGACCAAGACGCACTTTGCGAAGATTGCCGCCGCAGAGTTCACACAAACCCATTACGCGTGCTAGATTGTAAAGTTCCAAATTGCGTAGAATACGTTGAAAAAGCACCGAAAATGGCTGACTTTCACTGTGAAGAATGTAAAGACCATTTTTCAAAAGTAACTGAACTTTTAGATTTAGCTAAAGTTCCATATATTCTAAACCCAAAGCTTGTACGCGGGCTTGATTATTATATCCGCACAACTTTTGAAGCAGTTTCAACTAATATTGGGGCTCAATCTTCTATTGCTGGTGGCGGTAGATACGATGGTTTAGTGAAACAAATTGGCGGTGCAGAGGTTTCAGGCATAGGCTTTGCTTGCGGTATGGAAAGGCTTGCAATGCTTGCTAAAGCACCAGAGGAAGAAAAGCCACTTTTCTTCTTAGCAGTTATGGATAATAATGCTATTTCAACAGGTTTTACTATTGCACAAAACCTTAGAAAAGCAGGCATTAAAGGCGATTATGCTTTTGGTTCACGCGGTATAAAATCGCTTATGCGTCAGGCGGATAAATCAAAGGCTAAATATACTCTTATTCTTGGTGGCGATGAATTGCAACAAGGCACAATTATTGTAAAAACAATGGAAAGTGGCGAGCAAATTAGCGTAAACCAAGCAGAAATATTTACATATTTACAAGAAAACAAATAATAGGAAATTAAGGAAAAATCATGAGTCAAGTACAAAACACAGAAATCCAAGCAGAACACGCCCAATTTATTGGTTCATTAGGCGACTGGACACGCACACACGATTGTGCAAGCCTAAATGCTTCTAACGAAAATCAAGAAGTTTGCCTTATGGGTTGGACACAATACAGACGTGACCACGGTGGATTAATCTTTATTGATTTAAGAGATAGAAAAGGCATAACTCAATTAGTGTTTAGCCCTGAAATTGCTCCATCTGCTCATGAAAATGCACATATTATTCGTTCAGAATATGTACTTGCAATAAAAGGTTTTGTTCGTCCACGTCCTGAGGGTATGCTAAACCCTAACTTACCAACAGGTGAAGTTGAAGTTGTTGTTCGTGAATGGAAGTTATTAAACACTTCTAAAACTCCTCCATTCCCAATTGAAGACAGAACAGAAGCTTCTGAAAACTTACGCTTGCAATGGCGTTATTTAGATTTGCGTCGCCCAAAAATGGCAAATAACTTTTTAATGCGTCATAAAACTTCGCAAGCAACACGTACCTATTTAGATTCTATAAACTTTATTGAGCTAGAAACACCTACTCTTACAAAATCTACTCCAGAAGGTGCAAGAGATTTCTTAGTACCAAGTAGATTAAACCCAGGTTCTTTCTTTGCTCTTCCGCAATCACCGCAAATGTTTAAGCAATTAAGCATGATTGCTGGTATTGATAGATACTATCAAATTGTGCGTTGCTTCCGTGACGAAGATTTACGTGCAGATAGACAGCCAGAATTTACGCAAATAGATATTGAAATGTCTTTTGCAAACGAAGAAACAGTTATGGAAATGGCAGAGGGCTTAATGTCTGCTATTTTGAAAAACACACTTGGTGAAGAGCTTGTAACTCCGCTTCCACGTATGACATGGGCAGAAGCAATGCGTGACTATGGTGTGGATAAGCCAGATACTCGTTTTGATTTAAAACTTGTAGAACTTACTGATATTTTTGCAAATTCAGGCTTTAAAGTTTTTGCAGCTTCAAAGCTAGTTAAAGCGTTAAAGATTGATAAAGCAGAAGAACTTTCACGTAAAGATATTGAAGATTTTACAGAATTTTGTAAAATCTACGGTGCAACAGGGCTAGCTTGGATTAAAGTTAAAGCTGATGAATGGCAATCTCCAATTGTTAAATTCTTCTCAGAAGAAGAAAAAGCGGCTCTTAAAGAACGTATGGACTTAAAAGAAGGCGATATTGTATTCTTCCAAGCTGGTGATGCAGGCATGGTAAATGCGGCACTTGGTAACTTACGTTTAAAAATTGCACAACACTTCAAACTTATCAATGAAGAACAAAATAACTTACTTTGGGTTACTGACTTCCCACTATTTGAATACGATGAAGAAGAAAAACGCTATGTTG
>CAYJFV010000251.1:0-2853 GCA_964369275.1 uncultured Desulfovibrionaceae bacterium | reverse complement strand
GCTTACAAAGCGTAACTAACAAAGAAGGCGTTGAGCTTGTTCTTTCAAAAAGTGCACAAGTTGTAATTATTGATGAACAAGGCAGAGAACGCGAAAAATATACACTGCCTAAAGGTGCTAGATTATATGTAAAAGATGGTCAAGACGTACAAAAAGGTACTGTTTTAGCTGAATGGGATCCATTCAACGAACCATTTATTTCAGAAGTATCTGGTAACATTAAGTATACTGATATTATTGAAGGCCGTACAGTTCAAGAAAGAATTGATGAAGCTACACGCCAATCAACAAGAACAATTCTTGAATACCGTACAACAAACCTTCGTCCAATAATTTCAATTTGTGATGATAATGGTGAAGTTTGCATGCGTAAATCTGCCCAAGTTGGTACAGAAGTTCCTGCTAACTACTCATTACCAGTTGGTGCTATTTTGATGGTAACTAACGATCAAGCAATTGAAGCGGGTGATATTATTGCTCGTAAACCGCGTGAAGCTTCAAGAACAAAAGATATCGTGGGTGGTTTACCGCGTGTTGCTGAATTATTTGAAGTACGTAAGCCTAAAGACATGGCTGTTGTATCAGAAATTGGTGGTACAGTATTCTCAGCTGGTGAATCTAAGGGTAAACGTAAACTAGTGGTTACTCCTGAAATTGGCGAATCAAAAGAATATCTTGTACCAAAAGGTAAACATATCACTGTATCAGACGGTGACTTCGTTGAAGCGGGTGATTTATTAACTGAAGGGCATCCAGAATTGCACGATATTTTACGTACTCGTGGCGAAAAATTCCTTGCTCGTTACTTAGTTGATGAAATTCAAGAAGTTTATCGTTTCCAAGGTGTTACAATAGATGATAAGCATATTGAAATTATTGTACGCCAAATGCTTAAGAAAGTATTTGTTACCGATTCTGGTGGCACAACCTTCTTAATTGGTGAACAAGTTGATAAGCAAGAATTTAAGCAAGAAAATGCTCGTGTTATTGCAGAAGGCAGACAACCAGCAGTTGCTGAACCATTAGTTCTTGGTATTACACAAGCTTCATTAAGTGCTTCTTCATGGGTATCTGCTGCGGCATTCCAAGAAACAACTAAAGTTCTAACCGAAGCTGCATTACGTGGTAAACAAGATCAGCTACGTGGCTTGAAAGAAAACATTATTGTTGGTAGACTAATTCCTGCTGGTACTGGTTACCGTGAATATGTAAACCAAGATATTGTTGTTCCAGAACAAAAAGAACGTCCTGATAGATTTTTAGAAGAATTAGAAGAAAATCCAATTCTTGTAGAAATTGAATAAATAGTGTAAAAGAGGGGAAGAGAAATTTTCCCCTCTTTTTTATAATATATGGAATACAAAATATGTTTGAACATTTAGATGATGTAGAAATAGTGCCTGTTGAAGAAATGCCAGAAGATTTAAATATTATTCTTTCAAAAGCAAATGCAATAAGGCTAAATCTTCCAGAAGAACAAGTGTACCCTTGGCTTACGTTTTTACTTGATGCTTATTCAATTGTAGATGCTTCAATTCTCTACGCAGAAGAACAGGCTAATAAAGCAAATAGAAAACTTGCATGCAAAGAGGGTTGTGCTTTTTGCTGTTACCAAGAAGTACCAGTAAGCCCGCTTGAGGCTATGGGTATTCGCCTTGCAAAAACTGCTTTGTTACCGCGTGTTGAGAGAGAAGCAATACAAAAAGAACTTGAACACACAAAGAATAAAGAAAATTTATCTAATCAAGAAAAACAAAAATGTCCATTTTTGATTAATAATTCTTGCTCTATATACGCAGTACGCCCAATAGCGTGTAGAAGATTTTTAATGCTTGATACAGAATGTTCAAACTCGCAAGAAGATGTTGTTGAAACACGCCCAAATGATGTGCTACATTCTGATAGAGGGGCTTTATATGCCGCCTATGCACATACTTCGCAGGTGTATGCGAGCTTAGGCATTACAGAAAGGGGCAAAACACTTACTTTTGATAATTTTACAAATTTATTTGTTGATATACGTAAAATTGACTGGTTGAAGTATTAATTAAAAATAATTAGGAGCATACCATGTCGGAAACGCACGAAAGAGAAATATCAGACGAAGAAAAAGCACAGCAAGCACAACAAGCACAGCAAGCAAAAAAGCAATTGCAAGACGCTATTGCCTTTTTTGCAAACAGGGCAATAAGTCATAGAGATGAAATGCCAGAACATGAAGAAAAGCATGTATGGCTTTGCACTTTGCTAGATGCGTATGCGATAATTAATGGGGCTGTTACCCACTTATTTGAGGAAGAAGAAAAACGTGGTAATATATGTGCGTGTAAAGTTGGGTGTCATCTATGTTGTATAGAGCCAATTCCAGCGGGCCCACTAGAAAGTTTAGGGCTGGCATTTGCGGTGCGTTACTATTTGCAAGGTGAAGCAAAAGAAAGGCTACAAAGGCAAATTTTAGAACATAATGGGAATGTTGAGTGGAAAAATGGCTCTTGCCCGTTTTTGATAGATGGAACTTGTTCAATTTATGCACTACGCCCAATAGCATGCAGAAGTTATTTAGCTGTTAATTCGCCATGTTATAAAAAAGAGGGCGGTGTGGTAGCTTTTCATAATGAAATAAAAAATTTACGAGTGCCAGATAATATTGCCCTGCAATTAGCAAACTTACATATTACGCAAACATGTAAAGAAATGGGATTATTTACAGAAGAAAATACAATATTAAATTATGATAATGCCCAAAATCTTTTTCTTGATATAAGGCACATTAATTGGTTGAAAGACGATAGATTTGTAAGATTTTTTGGGGAATAGAATTTTAGTATGTAATCAAAAGAAATAAAAAAATAT
>CAYJFV010000250.1:0-2861 GCA_964369275.1 uncultured Desulfovibrionaceae bacterium | reverse complement strand
AAGTAGACTTATAAATCAATTTAAAAAAGGTACTATTATTGCAAGACAAGGCGGCGATTATTTTACTGTAATTGTAGCAAGACCTTTGTCAGAAAGGGGGTGTGAAAAAATAACAAAACGCCTTGCAGAACTTGCATCAAATGCTTTTGTAATTGAAGAATATACTTTATATATTTCCTCTAGCATTGGCCATGCAAGCTACCCTAAAGATGGAAAAACTTTCGAGCAAGTTATGGCAAAGGCTGATGAAAGAATGCTTGAGTATAAAGAAACAAATAAACAAGAAAGATAGGCAAAATTGGTATAGAATTAATATAGAATGTGTTTCTAAATTATGCTAAATACCTAAGTGCAATTTGCACAAGCTAGCTCATGCCAGCTACTTGTATAGCTTTTAGATTTATGCTCTTGTTTCATGTGCCAGTGGGCGTTTTTCTCGCCCTCTGAGCCAAATTTAATGCTATTTCTTCCAAAACGCCTATTGATATTATCAATTGCATGCATAAGAGAACTAGATTGTGCTTGTTGTTTTGCACAATTTGCCTCATAACTTAATAAAGAAGGCTGATAATTATTTGATTTTACAAGATTAAAAAGCATAACTCCTGCCTTTGCATACTTAATATTACTTTTATACACTTCATTTAATCCAAGTTGCACACAGTGCAAAAAAGCCCTTGTATCGGCGGTGGGGTCAGTAAAAGTATATTGAATACTTGGAGCATAAAATTCAAAATTAGGCTTATATTCGAAATTTTTTGCCGTTCTTATATTTATTTGTATTCCATAGGCAAGCATATTTTCTCTTCTTAATCTTTGTGCTGCATTTGCCGCAAAATAAGAAAGAGCTTCTTCTAAGTCTTTCTTATCAGTAATCTTTTTTGCGAACGAGCGTGAAGAAATAAGTGTTTTACGTGGTTTTAGTTCATCTACCTCAAGCCCCGAAATATCGCAAGCAGGTGTACCGCGTAATTCAAGCACTGTATTCCAACCAGTTACAGATAAATTTTTGCGTACCCAAGCATCATCAACTTCTTGTAATTGTAGGGCATTTGTAATGCCTTTATACATAAGCTTTTTGGCAGATTGCCTACCAATGCCCCATACCTCGCTTACAGGAATATTTGCAAGTTCTTGTGTGAAATTCGCTGAATTTATATCAAGGCAGTATATGCCATTATTCTTTTTTGCTAAAGAATTTGCAAGCTTAGCTAGGGTATAGGTTGCCCCAAGCCCTATAGATACCTGTATACCAAGCCACTTCAAAACACGTAAGCGAATACTTTCTAAAAGTTCATCCTTATTCGCTATCATAGCAGGGTTGAAACGCATGAATGCTTCGTCAATAGAATATTGCTCTACCTCTTCGCAGAAACCTTCTAAGATAGATATTATTCTATTGGAAATATCACCATAAAGAGCGTAATTTGACGAAAATATAGCAACTTTGTGTTTTTCAAGTAAATCTTTCATCTTATAAAATGGTTCTGCCATGCCAATTCCAAGGGCCTTAGCTTCTTTTGAACGTGCAACAATACAACCATCGTTATTTGATAGCACAACAAGCGGAATGTCGGCTAAATCTGGCCTGAAAATTTTCTCGCAAGAAGCGTAAAAATTGTTAGCATCTGCTAAGGCATAACATAAATTATTCTCTTGCATAAACCCTACAATAGTGAATGAATTACATTGGTTACAACACCCCAAATATGTATATATTCATGTTCAGTAATATCAATTTCGGGGTAGTCAGGGTTTTCTGGTGCAAGAAAAATTCTATTATTTCGTTTTATTAGCCTTTTAACTGTAAGTTCACCATTTACCACAGCAATAACAATACGGCGGTGCAAAGCCTCGTGCGATCTATCAACTATAAGCAAATCACCGTCATTGATAGAGGCATTAATCATTGAATTGCCACAAGCACGCAAGAAGAAAGTTGCCGCTTCATTTTTTATAAGGTATTCGTGTAAATCTAGCTTTTTGTCCAGATAATCATCCGCGGGGGAAGGAAAACCTGCACATACACTTGAAAGAAACAAAGGAATTTCTCGCTTTATATTGTCAGATTTTGTAGCTACACCAACAAGCTCGAGATTGGTTGATAAGGTTATATTCTTCATAAAAAGAAATTTAGCATATTTGCTAAAAAAGAGCAAGCATATTTACTAAATTTAATTTATACTTTTGAAATCATAGCATTTTATCTTTATTCTATATACGCATATTCTATTGACATATTGGCATATCTAAAGTAGTTCTAAGTAAAGGAAGAAATTGATGAATAGCAATAAAATTGATTTAATTTTCAGCCTAGGGGCTGCTTGCTCGTGTACTGAATTGCTACGAATGATGAATTTACAAAATTATTCATATCCATTTGACTGGGTTTCAGAAGATAGTTTTGAATCTCGCATACACTTACTTGTGAATGATTTTAATAACTTTATCCCGAAAGAAAGTTTAGAATTTCGTGGCTTTACCGACCCAAGATCGCAATCAAATGTGTATATGAATACACAAAATGGCATGCTATTTCAGCACGACTTTCCTATTGATGAAAATTTCGACATAGCCTATGAAAAAGTTTTAGAAAAATACCAAAGACGTATAAAAAGATTATTGAAATTTATAGATATTTCACAAACAATTTTCATGCTTTATATAAACCGCCCAGACTTAACAAGTGACGATACCATACAACTTAGCCTATTAAAATCTTACACAAAATTAGTAAAAAAATGGCATAACAAAAACATTGTTTTACTCTATTTTACGCAAGATACGGCAAAGCCAATATTAGAAGTAAAAAATATTAGCGATAAACTTATTTATATTTCAGGCGATTATAGAAGTACAGA
>CAYJFV010000249.1:0-2863 GCA_964369275.1 uncultured Desulfovibrionaceae bacterium | reverse complement strand
GATTTAACGCCACAGGCAAAAGCGATATTCATAATTTTTATGATTATTGCGCTTCATTGCAAGCAAAGTATTTAAGTGCAAATATGTATAAAATACTTGAAATTCTACAGCTTAATTCTTTTTCATCTATTGATGAAAATATTGCTTTTTCATGGCTTCCTCTTGGAGAAGAAGAAAAGAAATTACAGGCAGAAATTGAACAAATAAAGGCAAGTACAATAGCAGAATTATATGAAAAGGGCTTATTAGAAAAAGAAGAGGCAAGAAGAAAATTACATAGTCATAACGAAATATAGGGGAAAGTAATATGAAAATAGCACTAGATAAAGAAAGTAAAAGATATATAGATGAAAACGGATTTTTACACGTATCTATTTCAAATATAAGTAAAGAATGTGTAAGCCCCTATTATGGATACGAAATTCCAAACTATAAAGAACTAAAGCTAGATGCAAATTCAATTTATTATGCCTACAGAAAAGGCGAAGAGCTAGAAAAGGGGGCAAAAAGTTTTAACGGGCTTCCGCTTCTGCGTGACCATTACATTGAGCATGCAGAAAATCCTCAAAAAGAACATAGGGTTGGCTCACTTGGGACTGATGCTATTTTTGAAAAGCCCTATTTGAAAAATTCATTAATAGTTACAGATGCAGAAGCTATACGCAAAATTGAAAACAAAGAACGTGTAGAACTTTCAGCCGCCTATGCCTATACTCCTTTATTTGAAAAAGGTGTTTTTGAGGGGCAAGAGTACGATTTTATTATGACAAACATTAGGGGTAACCATGTTGCCCTAGTTGAAGAGGGAAGAGTAGGAAAAGATGTTGTTGTAGCAGATAGTTGCACTAAAAGTAATGTAATAATGAAGGAGGAAAAAATGCAAACAAAGCCAACTATACAAGAAGATGAAGAAAAAACACAAACAAATTTACAAGAAAAACAAGTAATGAGTGAAGAAAGCCAAGAACATCAGGCAAGTCAGGCTAGTCAGGAAAGTCAAGAAAGTATGGTAAATCAAGAAAAAGAAAATCAGCCCCAAAAAGAAGCGAAGCTAAAAAAATATCGCAAAAAGTTAGAATCGCTAAAAGTTGAAAAAGAGCTGAAAGAAAAGCTTATAAAAAAATTACCTAACTATATTCAAAGCATAAGGGTGCTAAATGAATTGCTAAAATCGCTTATGGCAATTGATGAAGTGCTTACTTCAAAAAATGAATGTGATGAATGTAAAAAAGATGAAGAAAATCAAATTGATAATGAAAATCAACTAGATAAAATACTTGATGAAAACGAACTTGTTGACGAGCTAGATGACGAGCTAGATGATGAAATTGAAGAGGAACTTGAAGAAAGTGAAGAAGACAAAAACGATGAAGACGATGAAGACGAGCTAAAAAAAGCAATAAAAGCAATGGATTCCACGTCAAACTTATATGAGGGTATGCGTTCAAAGCTAAAATTAGAATTAAAAGCAGAATTACAAGAAGTGCAACAAGCTATTAATGAGTGTACTCCACTAGTTGGCACTTTAGATTTATTTGCTTTTGATACAGCAAAAGCGGTTTATCTTCAAGCGTGTAACTTATTGGAATTAAAAGCTAGTGGTGAATCTGCACAAGATGTAATTTTAGCATATCAGCAAAACAATATGCAAAAAAACAGTGTGCAAAATACGGGTGAAGAACGAGTTTTTCAATCTCGTTTTCAATAAATAATGAATATGTACATAGAAAAAGGAGAGTAGAATGAACAAGTCTGAATTTCAAGCAAAAATGAACAATCTTCCAGCAGGTGGCGTAGTTGGGCAAAGTGCAGGCATTAATCCAACAATTTATGCAATGCCTTCAGCTCAAGCGAAAAGTGATGTAACAATTGGCAATTTTGTATGGCTTCAAGCAAGCGATGAAGAAAGTAATATTTTACCTATTGTTGCACAAGGCAGTTCAAGTCCTTTAGGTATTGTGGCTCATACAGGGGTATATGCAAATTCAGATATGAGCTTATCAGCTAGTATTGAAGTTCCAAGCGGTGAATTTGTAGATGTTATTGTTAAAGGCGATGTGTATGTAAGTTCGCAAACCACTGCCGAGCGTGGCAATAAAGTTTTTGCAAATCTTAGCGATGGCTCAATCAAAACTGCCGCTACAAAAACTAGCCTAGAGGGCTATATTGAAACAAGTTTTATTGTAAATCAGGGCGGCGAAATAGGCTCGCTTATTGTAATTTCTAATTGGGTTTAAGTGTATAATTCAATAATTTATAATAATAAAAGAGGGAAATATGAACAAATTTCAATTTTCAAATGAGCTTAGATATTTAGCTCAAAATAAAGATATTCACCTTACAAATGCTCGCGGCTGGATTGAAAATGGCAATAATAAAGACGGCAAAGGGCGTACAATTTCAAATAATTATAGTGAAATTGCACAAGATATGAGCCTAGCTTCTCAGGCAAATGGCACAGTTCCAGGTGCGTTACTTTCTTACTGGGATCCAAAGGCTATTGAAATTCTTACTCAAAAACGTAGTGCAAGAGAAATGTTTAGGGAAGTAAAAAAAGGTACTTTTGCTTCAACTCAAATTCATTTTTCAACAGAAGAATTAGTGGGTACAACAAGTGCTTACTCTGATTTTGGCAATAGTGGCACTGTGAATGTGAATTATAACTTCCCTTACCGCGATGTGTACCGTTTTCAAACTGTAATTAGTATTGGCGATTTAGAGGCAGAAATGGCAGGTGAAGCACAAATTTCAGCCGTAGCAAATAAACAAAGAGCCGCCCTTACTATGCTTGATATTGATGCAAATAAATTCTACTTACTTGGCGTTGAGGGTAAACAAATATTTGGTATTTTGAACGACCCAA
>CAYJFV010000248.1:1788-2880 GCA_964369275.1 uncultured Desulfovibrionaceae bacterium | reverse complement strand
CAAAAAATCAAATACGCATAGAACAAGCAAAGCTGTTCATGCAGTAAATAAAAAACAAAGGAAATATAAATGGGGTAATCTACCTCTAAAATTTATTTACAAGAAATTTAAAAATTTTGAAAAACCACCAATTGGCTTCATGTATGTAGGGTTTAACGTAGCAACAGCATCTTTTAAATGGTGTGGTAACTCGCTATATACTATGAATTTATTTACTTGAACAAGTGCCAAATATCTAGGTGCAAATCTTGCCCATGTACCTAAATGCTTTTTAGTTTGTTCCTCATTTAAATATCTTTCATACACATGTACGGTTTCACCATCTAAGCCCATTGTCCATTCATAGGCTAATGCTCCACTCTCATTACTAACTTCTGCTATCATTTCATCCATAAGTGCAAAATATTCATGTTTTTTATTGGGGTCTATTTTGCCTTCAATTGTCCAAACTATATTTTTATTCATAGTGCTTTCCTTTAAATGTTGAAGTTATACAGAGATTATATTAATATTATTCTATTTAAGGCAATAAACTATTATTTTATTGCTTTAAAGAGTTATTTTTTTAATATATCAGCTAATGCACTGTTAATAGTAGAGTGTGTAAATTCAAAATTTAAGTTTTTTAAATTATTTGCTCTTGCTTTTTGCCCATTTAGAATTAATTCTTCACCCATTTCGCCTAAAATAAATTTTACTACTTGGTTTGGTATTTTTATAAAAATAGGTTTATTAAGACACTTAGAAAGAATGCTTACAAAACTTTCCATGCTAATACTTTCAGGGCAACATATATTATATATTCCTGAATTTGCATTGTTGTGTAGCAAAAACTCTATGGCATTACATAAATCTTGAATATGTATAATGCTGATAGGTTGCTTACCACTGCCAAACACTCCACCAAGGTAAAATTTATAAGGCAAAACCATTGGTGCTAAAAAACCAGCAATTTTATTATTTGAGTTTTTGCCAACAACAGGGGCAAACCTTAGTATGAGTAATTTTGTATTCTCAAAGGCTTCACTTTGAATACTATTTTCCCATTGTTCACAAGTATCTGCTAAAAAACCTGAGCCTTTAGGCGATTTT
>CAYJFV010000248.1:0-1778 GCA_964369275.1 uncultured Desulfovibrionaceae bacterium | reverse complement strand
AAAAGGTGCTGCTAAAAAATTATCATATAAACCATAATAACCAATTGCAGAAGCTTGCATAATGGTATGAGGGGTAGGGGCTTTATCTTTTTGTAACATTGCTATTGCAGAAGATAATGCTTTAGTGGCTTGTATTCTGCTTTGTAAGATTTCTTCTTTTCTTTGATTAGTCCACTTTTTAGTGCCAATATTTTCACCAATAAGGTTAATTACAACCTCGGCTTGCTTTAAATGCTTCATTAAAGCGAATATATTCGCCCCATCCCATGTGACAATATGAGCATTTGTACTTGGTTTTCGTGAAGTACACACCACACGATGCTCTTTAGAGAGCTGCTTAGCTAAATGCGAGCCAATAAAACCAGTGCCACCTAAAATTAGTATGTTCATAATTTCTCCATATATTGATTAAAAATTTAATGTATATGGAAATATTATGAATGAACTATTTAAAATGCACTTATTATCAAACTAAAGTGGATTATAATTTGTTTAGAAATTCTGCAAGAGAATGTTTTTCATTTTCATTCATTTGCAAAAATAAATCTTTCATTCTTTTTTTCGGGCCAGAATTGAAATCACCATTTTCTAAATCGTACATTTTTTGTAGTAGGTAGCTAACGTCTTTACCAGCTAAACTTCTTCTTTCTGCATAGTGGCAAGAAGAGCATTGCTTATATAGCTCTTCACCAGTACGAGGGCTTTGAGCAATTGCAGAATAGTTTAATATTGAAAAAAGACATGTAAAAACAAATGCGAATAAAAAGTATTTGTGTGTTTTTTTCATAAAATCCTCCGGTATAATTACAGTAATGAAAATAAAAATTACGAATCAATGTATTGAGGCTATATATAAAACTTTTTTCTTTTTTTTATAATACTAAATTATAGAATTTTGTCAAATCTTGCTTTATAAATTATATACGTATAAGTAATTGACCTTTTCATAAATTAGAAGTATGGTTAAATAGCGTTTAGCAAATAAAAAACTTTCATTTATTTATAGGTGATTTTATGAAATTTAGTATTACATATTGTTCAGTTTGAAATTATGAACCTAAGGCTGCTAGTTTAGCAGCTAAACTAAAAAGTGCATTTAAAAATTCAGAAGTTGAGTTGATTGCGGGTTCTGGTGGAGTTTTTGATGTTGTAGCTGAAAATACATTGATATATTCAAAAGCAAATACTGGTAAATTTCCAGATGAAGAAAGTTTAATTGAAGAGATATTAAGCTTAAAATAATTTAATCTTTTAAAAATAAGCCTAAACTTTTTGCTATTTAATACCGATTATTTTTACAGCATTTAGAGGAGGCTTTGTATGAATATTACTGCTTTAGCAAATGGTAGTTCAATGGAAGGTGCAAATTCGTATACTCTTGGCTTATTCCAAAGCTCTAAGGCATTGCAAGCACAGATGATGAGTCAGATGAATTCTAACTCACAAGATATTGCTTTTCGTAATGCTCAAATGCAATCTCAAGGGAAGGGTATGAATATTAATATTAGCGTGTAAGCGTTAGTACGTTGTGCTTTTACTACAAAATTTTTTATAAAACCTCTGCTATGCAGAGGTTTTACTTTATGCTTTTTTTACAAATTCTGATTTTAAATTCATTGAACCAAAACCAGCAATTTTACAAGAAATGTTATGCCCAGCTTCATCAACAAGGGTAATATTTTTTACAATAGTACCTTGTTTTATTGGGTTTGAAGCACCTTTTACTTTTAAATCTTTTATAACCACCACGGTATCGCCATTTTGTAAAATATTGGCGT
>CAYJFV010000247.1:0-2885 GCA_964369275.1 uncultured Desulfovibrionaceae bacterium | reverse complement strand
AATTCAATAGGTTCAATAGTATCAACAGGGCCACGCCAGCCATGTCTTTTAGTTGCATTTTCTAAGCCTTTTTGTAAGGCTAGTTCGGCATTTCTTTGTACATTAATATCCATTGAAGTTTGTACAGTTAAGCCAAGTTCATTAACAGCTTGTTCGCCATAAACACCGTAATCAAAACCATGTAAACGTGAGCTTTCTTCGCTAAATAATTCAATTAATTGTCTACGAACTTCTTCAATGTACCAACCACCAACTTCTGGGATTAGTTCGTCCATAGAAATATATTCTAATTCTTGGTAAAAGGCCTCTTCGTATTGAGCATCTGTAATAATACCATCATCACGCATACGCCCAAGAACATATTCCTGTTTCTAGCCGCTTCAGGGTTTCTGTATGGGTTATAGCGTGTAGTTGCAGGTAAAATACCAGCTAATAATGCAGCTTCAGCAATAGTTAATTCAGAAGCGTGCTTTGCAAAGTAATATCTTGACCCCGCTTCAATACCATACGAAACACCGCCCATGTGAATTTGGTTCAAATAAATTGTAAGAATATCGTCTTTACTTAATTGCCTTTCTAGTTGAAAAGCAAGTAGCATTTCTTTAATTTTACGGGTATACGTACGCTCTGGTGTAAGCAATAAACGCTTTACAACCTGCTGAGTAATTGTACTACCACCTTGGGTGGTAGTACCTGAGCTAAAGTTAGCAATTGCTGCACGCATAATTGATGGTAGGCTTACACCTTGATGTTTATAAAAATCTTTATCTTCGGCAGATACAAATGCCATAGGCACATAATCTGGCAAATCACCAAGGGAAATAAGGTATCTTCTTTCGTTATAAATTTCGCCTATAACGCTACCATCACGAGCTAAAATTGTAGTTGATAATGGTGGTTTAAAGTCCGCAATTTTGGTTATGCTTGGTAAATCTCTTGAAATCCAAAAAATAAAACCAAGAACGGCAATACCACCAATAATACCGCTTACAAGGAAAAAATAGAAAAAATGTTTAAAACGAAACTTAGATTTTTTCTTATCTTTTTTTGTTTTTTTAGGCGAGGTATTTTCAGTATTTTTACTAGCTGTATTACTAGTTTTAGGCTTACTTCTATCGAGTGATAAATTATCCATTTAGTTATCCATATCTATAATTATCTATAGTTGCAAAATTTTCTTATATTCATAATCTATTAAAAGCCACACGTCAAACACCAAATAAAATGAAATTTTTCAACATTTTTATTCTATATTTTCAACAAGTTAGAGCTCTTTGTTTTTTTTGTAAGAATGTATAAAATTTTTAAAAATAAAATAAATAAAACTCCTTACTATTTTGTTTCAAATTGTAAGGAGTATAAGCTTTGTATATTATTGGTTATTTAAGTAAATCTAGCACCATTGATGGAGTAAGATTTGCTTGCACTAGCATAGCGGTTGCACTTTGGGTTTGCATTTGGTGAACAACTAATTGTGTTGATTCCATAGCAACATCTGTACTCATTATATCTGATTCAGATACTAGCAAACTTTCGGCTTTAAATTCAAGGCTATCAACTGTAAGTTCTAATCTATTTTGCATAGCACCGATATCTGCACGTAATTGGTTTTTAATTTCCATTGCATTATCAATACCAATAAGGGCATTTGAAGCAGCTTCTTGGGTGCTAATATTATGTCCTAAAGCGGTAGGATCGGAGCCATTTCCTAAGTCAAGATCGTAGGCTTTCATGGAGTCTAAGCTAAAAACAGCAAAATCTTTATTAGAATTATTAGTTGTACCGTAGTGTAGTTTTAATGCACCAGTAGGGTCGCCAAACAAGGTAGGCGTGAAGTCACCGCCAGAAACATTACCGTCAAGTAGGTGAATACCGTTGAAAGTTGTAGCACTAGCAATACGCGTAATTTCAGAAGCCATTTGCTGGTATTCTGAGTCGATAATCATACGTTGAACGCTATCGTAGTGACCAGTTGCCGCTTGTTCGGCAAGTTCTTTCATACGAACTAGATGTTCATCAATAACTTGCATTGCACCGTCTGCAGTTTGTAGCATGGAAACGGCATCATTTGCATTGCGTATTCCTTGCTGAGTAGACGCAATATCATTTCTCATTCTAGCGGCTGAGGCATATTGAGAAGGGTCATCGGCAGCAGAGTTAATTTTTAAACCTGATGATAGTTTTTCAATAGATTTTGCAAGGTTACTATACCCTGTATTCATACTATTTGAAATACGAAGTGATGTCATTGGGTTGTTAATAAATAGTGCCATAAGAACCTCTAGGGGAAAATTTTTCTTGTGTTTTCATGTATTATTGAGATTATGCAAAAACTGTGCAAATATTTTTTGACACTTTATATAAGGTTTTTTTATTAAAAAATTGATGCTTGATTTTTATTTAAAAATGTGAGAATGTACCAATTCGATGCCGGAGTGGTGGAATGGTAAACGCAGCGGACTCAAAATCCGCCGCCTGTATGGGCTTGAGAGTTCGAGTCTCTCCTCCGGTACCATTAAATGACTTATAAAGAGCCTTTATTCAAGTGAGTAAAGGTTCTTTTTTTATTGTTAAAACAGCATATTAGAAAAAATCTTAGCTCTGCAAGTATGTTTTTTGGACTTCGTAAATTTCGATAAATTGGCTTTATTTGGGCAAAATTTACATCGAAATTTGGGGTACAGAACGGGGTGCAAAGGGGCTTTATTAGCAAATTTACGGTTCTACTTTTCGACTCCCATAATGCAAAAATATGGGCCTGGGTGCAAAACAGCAACGTACCCCTTTGAAATAATAGAATAAACTAATTTATATACTCATTCATTATAAAAGCTTTCATTTTTTGCTGTGACTTTCAAAAATTATTATTTTGGAGGTCAATATGA
>CAYJFV010000246.1:0-2904 GCA_964369275.1 uncultured Desulfovibrionaceae bacterium | reverse complement strand
GGGATTCTAAAGGGACTTAGTTCCTTTAGCCCTCGGAGAGAAAAAAAGAAAAATATAATATTAAAAGTTGTACTAAAAGGGGGGGCAAAGCTCCCCTTTATTTTATCGTGATAATCTTTTAGCAATATTTTCTGGTGTTTGCTTTTCAAGAAAGTAAATTCTTCCTCTGAATAGAATTGCCGCCATACCAAGTCCAACACTAATACCAACCCAAAAACCATAAGGCCCAAGTGGCTCAATAAATGGTAAACCATAGAAAGATAGTGTATAACCTACAGGAAGAGCAATAAACCAATAGGAAATAAGGCAACATACAAATAAAGCTTTGGTGTCGTTATAACCACGTAAAATTGCTATACAAACCATTTGAATAGCATCAACTAGTTGATATACTGCACAATACCATAAAAAAGATACGGCTAGGGCATGCACAATTGGGTCATCGGTATACAAGCTTGCTATATATCTTCCTAAGAATATAAGAACGCACGCGTTGAAAGTACCAATAACAAAAGAAAGCCTTAATGCTACTTTACGCACACGAAGCACACCTGCTTTATCTTCTGCACCTAGCATATTGCCAACACGAACTGATACAGCAATTGCAAAACCTAGCGGTATCATAAATAGCATAGAGCCAGCATTCATTGCGGCTTGATGCCCTGCTACAACTTCTTTGCCAAATGGTGCTAAAAATAAAGCAATAAATGCAAAAACAGAAGTTTCCATAAGTAAGGCAACTGCGTTAGGTAAGGAAATTTTGAAAATTCTTTTTATCTTAATAAAGTCAAGGGGAACTCGTTTAAATGCATCTTTATAAGCTTTTTTTACAAAATAGCTCATACAAATACACATAATATATTGCACAGTAACAGTTGCAATAGCACAACCTACCGCACCAAGAGCAGGTAAACCAAATTTACCAAAGATTAAAATATAGTTTAAAGGAATGTTAACAGCTAGGGCAATAAATCCATTAAACATAGTTGGGCGTGTAATTCCCATACCGTCAAGATATACTTTTTGAGCAATATAAAGCATAAAAGGAAAAACACCTAAAAGCATTATTCGCAAATAGTTAACTGATAAAGAAACTACTTCTTCTTCAAAGCCAATATGTGGAATAATAAAGCTTACACCAAAAAGCACAACTATAAGCACACAAGCAATCATCAAAGCGTACACTATACCTTGGCGTAAGTATGAAGCCATTTCTTCACTTTTATTTTCTACATGTGAAGTAAATATTTGAGCCACAAATGGAGTAATTGCCATTAATAAGCCCTGCCCAAATAAAGTAATTGGTATCCAAAAAGAACTAGCAACTGCAACCGCCGCCATGTGTTCAGAACCTGCACGCCCAGACATTGCAGTATCCACAAAAGTCATTGAAAGCCCTGCTAGTTGCCCTAAAATAACAGGTATAGCAAGAAGAAGCATTTTTTTTGCTTCTTCAAAACTTAATGCACGCTCATTATTCAAATTTTGCGAATCTACAGAATTATTACTCATATTTCCTCATCAATTTAATTATCAAAGACACAAGACAATAGAAAAACGCCTTTGTCAAGGCGTTTATTTTACTTTTATTGCTTTATGTTGATTTTATTCGTTAATTATTTTAAGTAGAAAGCTATATTTTCTCAATTGCACTCCAAGCAATTTGTGCTACTTCATCAGGTGTTTTTGAAGCATCTAAAACAGTAAAAAAAGAATAGTCTTTAGCCATTTCTAAAAAGCCATTACGCACTTTTTCATGGAAGCTTTTGTCAAGTGCTTCAAACTTACCTTCATCATTATTTACATTACTATTACGCGATTTTGCACGGCTAAGCCCTGTTTCAATATCAATATCAAGTAATAAAGCTATATCTGGGTTAAGGTTAGACGTAGCAAAGGCATTAAATTGCTTTAGCATTTGTAAATCTAAGCCCCTAGCATAGCCTTGATAGGCTAAGGTAGAATGTATGTACCTATCGCATATAACAACTTTACCGCTATTTAGTGCAGGTTTAATTACTTTTTCTACATGTTCTGCTCTATCTGCTAAGAACATAAAAAGCTCGGCATGCGGGCAAACTTTTTCTTCTTTTTCAGATAATAGCAAAGGGCGAAGCTTTGCACCAAGAATTGAACCACCTGGTTCTCGTGTAATTAGCAGTTCACGCCCACTCTCTTCAAACTTATTTTTTAAGTTTTGAATAAGTAAACTTTTGCCTGCACCTTCTATGCCCTCAATTGTAATAAACATAACATTATCCTAATTTAGAAAGGAAGTTCTTCATCGTCTTCAAAAGTTTGTTCTTGAATTGTATTTACTTGTTCTTGAACAGGTGCAAACATATCTAAAAGCGATAACTGCTCTATTTCTTTTGCTTGTGCTTTATTGGAAGACTTTTTTTCTTCTACAGGTGTTCCCACTATATTGCAATACTTTTGATTAAAAGCAACGCTTTGCCAGCCTGCTTCTTCACCCTCTGGAATTTTTATTGATAAACACTGGTTTACTTTAGCGTCGATATTGTCAGCATAGTGTAATAACCACGCTTCTGCTGTAGTTGGCACTTTTACCGCACCGTATTCAGGTATACCATGATGACTTAGAATTAAATGCTTTAAATGCATAGCTAAATGTGGTTCTATTTCAGCCGCTTGCAAATGCTTTTCCATCATACCAATACAAATTATGGTATGCCCAATAAGGTTACCAACATTTGTGTATTCAGTGGCCAAAGCACCAGAAAGTTCTTCAATTTTACCTATATCGTGGAATAAAGCAGCAGTTACAGTAGCGTCGTAGTTCTCATCTTCAAAGCTAAGGCTATTACTACTATAAAGATTGGCTTTTATTAGATGGTCATACAAACTTAAGTCATGGTGACTATTGTGTTGATTGAACCCTTT
>CAYJFV010000245.1:0-2923 GCA_964369275.1 uncultured Desulfovibrionaceae bacterium | reverse complement strand
AGATATTCTTTATCTAATTTCTGATTAAACAAGCTTGCTAGCATATTTTTATGCTTTTCAAAATGTTCTACAGTTTCTTTTGGGTTGAAAGAAAAAATGTTTAACAATGTAATTTCAGGTACTTCACGAATTGCTTCTTGCAAAATTTTGTTTGCTCTTTCTTTAGCTATAGTATTTTCAACTTCTTCATGTAATGGGTGAGTTAAAACACCTATAATTTTTACGGCACGCCCTTCTTTTACTATTGATTTAATAAATTGCAGTTCAGAAAAACTGTCGGGCTGGCGAGAATCAAGTAATAAAATCAGGCAATCAGCTTTTAGGCACTCATCTTTAGTTAAATAGTGCATAAAAGGGTCGGTTGAATTTGTTGCAGGCGTATCAACTAGCAATATGCCCTTAGGTAAACTTTCTTCATTCAAACCTATACGAATTTTCTTCACTAGGCTTGAATATAAGCCATCTGGCGAAGAGTATTCGCGTAATTCATCAATATGCGTAACCTTTATTGAGCGTAAATTTTCTAAAATTTCTTTATTTTCTAAAATATGCCTGAAAGAGTTAACCTTCTCTTGTAATAGCATATTTTCACTATCGTCTATAAGAGTTTTTTCTAAATTTTCAAATTCATACTCATCAAGCCATTCAATTTCAAAGAAAGGCTCTTTTGAATAGGCTAGTTCTAAAACAGTAGAGGTTTCAGGTAAAATTGTTCTAGTAGGTAAAATTTCCTTGCCTAAAAGAGCATTTATTAGCGTACTTTTACCTCTTTTACCTTCGCCTAGAACTACTATTCTAAAATCTTGCGGAACAAAAAGATTTCTAAAGGTTTGAATTTTATCTAATAATTCAGTATCACGCAAGGCAAGAGAAAAATTTTCCATATCTTGCAGTTCAGCTTCTTTTGGTAAGGCCCCATCAAGAAAATTACTTTTTGATAGGCTTTCATTTGTTGAAGTAAAAAGCTGCTCTTTTACAGAATTAAGAAGTGATAGTGATAAATTTTTCCCTTTTTGGGTTTTATTCAATAAAGAATGTGCCGCATCAGGCACAGTGTTTGTATAAAAAGCACGCGACATTGGGTTTTTTGTTTTCTTTTCTTTATTCTCACTTATAAGATAATCTTGCTCTTTTTCACGCTTGAAAAAAAGCTCTTCTTTTTTTTGTAAAATGCTATACTCTAGGCAAACTATTTCAAATTCTTCATAAAAATTTGAACGCATTTCATGTTTTTTACGCGTATCTACCATGCATAATGAAGAAATAGAATGCTTTAAATCCGCTAAAACAGCAGGCGGTACTTTTAAAGAATTTTGGTTTTTGTCTAAATAGGCTCTAAAACTATGTATTACCTGTAATCTGTCATCTTCATTAGAAAAATTTAGTAAAAGAGCGGCATGGAGTTTAGCTTGAAACCTTGAGTGCAAACATTCTTCGCCAAACATTTTCTTACACGCTTCTTGAACCGCGTCATAATCATATATGCTAGAATATTTCTTTTCAGATATGGCTGCACTCATTAAAAGAAGTGCGTGGTCTGCAAAGCTTTCTATATCAAGGCGTGTCATTTCCATGGTAATAAGTGGAATAATATCAACAGTATTTCCAATACCATGCTTTATTAAGGGCGGTAGTTTTGCTTTGAAAGTATCAAGCAAGTTTGAAGAATTTTCAAGCGAAGGAATTGTAGAGGAATTTAATTCCTCTACAATATTGCTACTTTGCGGTAAATTTTCATAATAATTAGATATTTTACCCTTTGCTTGCTTTAGAAAATGCTTCATACTTACTAGTTTTGCAAATGCTTATTGTGCATTTACTGGGTTAATATTTGTGTTAGAATGATCTTCAATTTCTATATTTGCAGGTGGACTAAAATGAAAGTCTGCTTCGCTTGTAATAGAGTTGAGCTTAAAATTATCGAAGATTATAGAGTTTATATTTCCATAAAAGTCAAACACTTCGGCAGAAACAATAAGTTTTGTTTCAGGGTCAATTAATAAAGTGGCTTCTGTCATTTCAACTGATGGCTCAAATGGGTATACTTTGAAAGATTTTAGCATTTTATTATCAATATACACATCTTCTTGTGCTTCAATATCAAAAGATTCATCAAGTGGAATTTGCCCTGTAATAACAGATAATACATTTTGTGAACCTTGTGCAATTTCAGCACTGTACTTATAGGCAATTTCTTCTTGCGGAATATAATTCCATACTTCACTAGGGTTTATGATAAGAATTTCTTCACTGGGTGTAAGCGTGTTTAAGCGGATAAAAACATCTTTTTTGAATTTGAAATTCCCTGTTTTAAACTGAGTATGTTGGCTTTCCCTATGAAAAAGTTCTTGCTCAAAATTGGCTTCAAAGCTGTTTAAATTTCTATATGTATCTTGCATTTCTTTAATAAAATCAGTTTGAGCATACGCATTTGTAGATAAAAAAGAAATACACAAAAGGCAAAAAGTTGCAATAAATTTCATTATAATTTCACTTGGTTATAGGTTTGTTTAGTATAAAAAAAATATAGCTTCTACAATAAAAACTACAGCATAAATATTAAGCCTCTTCTATATATTTGTCAAGTTTTGCAAAGTGAAGCTTTTTTATGTGTTGTTTGAAGAAAGTTTTAAATTTTTTTCTCTCCGAGGGCTAAAGGAACTAAGTCCCTTTAGAATCCCTAATGCAAAAATATCAAAAGCTGGTTTATACCGAACTGCGTTCAGTATAAATCAGCTTTTGATATTTTTGGAAATAGTATAAAATTAATTTGTCACATACATTTTCGTGACTAAGGCGATTAACGGAAATTGACTGGTAAATGGTATGTTACTTTAGTGTAAAATTTTTAGCACTTGTTACACAAGTGAGAAAGCTTTGTGGTTTCTTTTACCACTTTTCTCACTTGCGATAGCAAGTGTTG